>JAEZIV010000254.1 GCA_023436515.1 Bacillota bacterium | reverse complement strand
ATAAGCTTATACAAGAAGGCCAGCAAGCATGCCGAAAGTGTTGGATTAATTCTTGCCGATACAAAGTTTGAGTTCGGAATGTCTGACGGACAATTGGTTGTGGGAGACGAAATGTTTACTCCCGACTCTTCAAGATTCTGGGCTATGGATGAGTACCAGCCGGGAAGAGCTCAGAAAAGCTTCGATAAACAATACCTGAGAGAGTATCTGGAAACCCTAGATTGGAACAAGCAGCCTCCTGCTCCGGCACTTCCTGAGGAGGTAATAAAGAAAACCGAAGGGAAGTACATTGAAGCATATGAGAGAATAACCGGTAAAAAGTTTTGATTACTTACAGATAGTGCCTGCTGTTGATACATATCGCTAATTACATGTGACGTGCAAGACAGCTGAATGGAGAGACTTAATGATTGCAATAATAGACTATGGCGTGGGAAATCTTGCCAGTGTAAATAAGGCCTTCAGCTTCATAGGAGTTGAATCTGCAATTACCTCCAACCCTGATGAAATACTAGCTGCCGACAAGGTTGTACTGCCGGGGGTGGGGGCTTTTGCAGATGCCATGGCCAGTCTTCAAAAGACAAATATGATATCTGTAATAAAAAAAGTAGCTGAAAAAGGCACACCCCTTCTTGGCATCTGTCTTGGAATGCAGTTGTTGTTTGACTATAGCACCGAGGGAGGGAGCAGAGTACCCGGCCTCGGCTTGCTCAAAGGCAGCGTTACGCAATTTCCTCTTGATATGGGACTGAAGGTGCCTCACATGGGGTGGAACAGCCTGAGTATAAAGCAGAGGAATGGCATTTTCAAGGATGTGAGTGAAAGCAGCTATGTATATTTTGTTCATTCCTACTATCTTACTGCTGAAGACAGCAACGATGTTGCTGCCGGCTGCAGCTACGGAATTAGCTATGACGCGGCTGTAGCGCGGGATAACATCATGGGAACACAGTTTCACCCGGAAAAAAGCGGGGATGTGGGACTGGTTATTCTAAGAAACTTCGCAGCATTATAGGAGTTATTAAACTATAGGAAAATGGCCGAGTGTAATAAAACCCAGGTAAAATATGGGGTACCGCTTTTTTGAGAAATGGAGAAAGTCATGTTAATATATCCCGCAATAGATATAATAAACGGTAAATGTGTACGGCTGCAGCAGGGCAGCTACAGTGAGGTTACGGTTTTCGGGGACAGTCCTTTGGATATGGCTCTTAAATGGGAAAGCCAGGGAGCACAATATCTGCATGTGGTTGATTTGGATGCAGCCCGTTCCGGAAACACGGAGAACCATGATATTATTAAGAGGATTGCCAAAACCTTAAGAATTCCTGTACAGGTGGGGGGCGGAATAAGAAGCCTTCAAACAATCGAAAGCCTGTTATCCGGAGGCTTGAGCAGGGTGATTCTGGGCACCTCCGCGGTAAATAATCAGGATATGCTGAAAACTGCCTTAAAAGAGTACAAGGAAAAGATTGTAATAGGAATAGATGCCAAGGATGGAAAGGTAGCTATACATGGCTGGGAGCAAACCAGTGACCTTACAGCCATCGACTTTGCCAAGAGGGTAGAGGAATTAGGCGCAAGGACAGTCATATATACCGATATTTCAAGGGATGGTATGTTAGAGGGACCAAATCTTTCTGCAATGAGTGAAATGGCAGCATCTGTAGGAGTTGATGTTATAGCTTCGGGTGGTGTCAGCTGTCTTAGGGACATAATTGATCTAAAACCCACTGGCGTAAGTGGTGTCATTGTAGGTAAGGCGCTTTATACCGGAAACCTTGAACTGAAGTCAGCCATAGATGCTTAGATGTGCAGAAGCCGATGCATGAAACAGGAGTCTGATTATGCTTACAAAAAGAGTTATACCCTGCCTGGATGTGCATGCAGGAAGAGTAGTTAAGGGTGTTCAGTTTGTGAATATTATAGATGCCGGAGATCCGGTGGAGGCGGCTGCTTTTTATGATAAAGCCGGGGCTGACGAGCTGGTGTTTCTGGATATAACAGCATCCTCCGATGCCAGAAACATAATGGTGGATGTGGTAAGCCGAGTAGCCGAGCAGGTTTTCATACCATTTACAGTAGGTGGAGGAATAAGGTCGGTAGAGGATTTCAGAGAAATACTAAAGGCTGGTGCTGATAAGGTTGGGGTTAACTCAGGTGCATTAAAAAGACCTGAGCTGATATCTGAAGCTGCCTGGAGATTTGGAAGCCAATGTGTTGTTCTTGCTATAGACGCAAAGCGCAGACAGGATGGGTCGGGATGGGATACCTATCTTCACGGAGGCAGGGTGAATACAGGGAAGGAAGCTGTAGAATGGGCGATAGAGGCTGAAAAGCTTGGTGCCGGCGAAATACTGCTGACCAGCATGGATAAGGATGGTACCAAGGACGGCTATGACATAGAGCTTACTCGGACAATTTCGGAAAATGTTAAGATACCGGTAATCGCCTCCGGAGGAGCCGGTAAAATGGAGCACTTCAAGGCTGCACTAACAGAGGGCAAGGCAGATGCAGTTCTTGCGGCATCCCTTTTTCATTTCAGAGAAATGGAAATAAGAGATTTAAAGAAATATTTAAGTAGCAATGGGATTGAAACAAGATTATAATAATAATGATAAAAATGTGTGGAGGCATGATCATGGGAAACTTGAAGGATTCAATAAAATTCGACCATATGGGACTTGTACCTGTAGTAACACAGGATTATTTAACAAAGGAAGTACTTATGGTAGCATATATGAATGAGGAGGCCTTTGACAAAACCATAGAGTCTGGAAAAGTAACCTATTTCAGCCGCAGCCGTAATAAGCTATGGCTCAAGGGGGAAACCTCAGGGCATTATCAACTTGTGAAGGCTATTAAGCTTGATTGTGACGGAGATACACTGCTCATTGAAGCCGAGCAGCTTGACGCAGCTTGCCATACAGGTAATAAAACCTGTTTCTATAGGACAATGGAAGACGGAGCTTGGACAGATACCGCTCCGACAGTTGAGGAAAAGCTTAACTCCCAAATACTACAAGAGGTATATGATGTAATAGTAGACAGAACTATTAATCCAAAGGAAGGCTCATATACAAATTACCTCTTTACCAAGGGGCTTGACAAGATACTGAAGAAGGTTGGAGAGGAAACTGCCGAGGTTATTATTGCAGCAAAAAATAAATCAAAAGAAGAAATAAGATATGAGATTTCGGACCTTATGTATCATCTGATGGTACTGATGGTTGAAAGAGGAGTTACATTGGACGATATATACGGAGAATTAAAAGGACGCAGATAAGTGAAGAATAATATCCTAAGTATAAATGAATATAGAAATAACCCTGAATTTTATTTTTTAAAGGGTTTAAGATTAGCTAACAAAAAGAATTTGAGCGAGGCATATAGAAACTTGATTAAGGCATTGGAGCTGGAGCCTGACAACAGTGAGTACAAGTTTAGTATGGCTTGCTTTTTGTCTGAACTCAAACGTCCTGAAGAGGCCAACAGGCTGTTCATTGACATATTAGTAAATTTTGAGCCTTCTATGTTTGATTGCTTGTTCGGACTGGGCTGTAACAGCTTTGAAGTGGGAAATAATGAAAAAGCAGCCGAGTATTTTGACAAGTATACCTACTTTGACGCTGAAGGTGAGTTCAGCTATGAAATATCAGAGTTGGCATTTTACCTTAAGCTATATAATGACATATCACATGATAACAGATTTTTGAACAGCTCCCGTGAATATTTAAGAAAGGCTTTGAAATGTCTAGGTAAGAGGGAGCTTGATAAGGCTATTGATTATCTATACAGGTCGGTCCATGCAAACCCCATGAGTATAGAGGCCAGAAACCAGCTTACCTTGGCCTTGATGGAAAAAAATCAATATATCCGTGCTGCATACATAAATTCTTCGGTAAAGGCCATAGACCAAAATGACATATGGGCATTGTGTCTGGAGATATTTTTATTATTGAATTCCAAAAAAAACAACAGGGTCAAAGGTTGTCTTGATACCCTTTCACAGATGCATCCTGAAAACAGGGAAGAGTTTTTATGTATTACGACAACCCTCGCGATCTTTGGAAAGTATGAAGAGCTTACTACATATATCGAAGGGTATATTGTCGATTTCAGTGAAGTTTTAGTATATTCTATTCTTTTTCTAATATATATGGCAACAGGCAGTAGTTCAAAAGCAGAGAAGTTGAAGGAAGTAATAGAAACCTTTCACAACGAAGAAATAAATGAATGGGTCAACAATATTATTAGCAGTGACGCCTGTGAGTTCACAGGGAATGCTGTGAATGAACACTATAAAAAGTTATTCTACATCTGTTATGAGAGTGAAAATAATAAATACCACCCGGAGAGGTATATTGATATTATAAATAGAGGTACAAATATTATAGGTATACCGCGAAAATACATGCCAATAATAGATGCTGCCGTCACAAACAGGGAAATAGTGTATAGCAGGTTTTATAAGAAGGAAATACTAAACATATTGAATGCAGCGGTAAAAAAACTTATTGAGCCTCTCAAACCTGAAAACAATAGCTTCCTCATGTATTCTGCAGCACTTGAATACATTTATTGCAGGCTATTTCACATAAACATGAAGAAAAAGGATATTATTAATAAGTACAACATTACTAAGGAAATGTTTGAAAAAGCCTATAGAATATTGACCATTCAAACTGATAACTGAGGAATGATTATTGCAATCGTGAGATAAATCAAGTAAATTGAAGAAAATAATAGCAATATTGGCTACAAAAGCTTATGTGGCAAAATATAGCCGTTTTTATACCAATAGGATATTTGATTATATTTTATTCAATAGATAATATTATAAATGTAATTAGCACTCGATGCTAGTGAGTGCTAACAAGGAAACAAATTTTCGAGGAGGTAAAACAATGAAGATAAAACCATTAGGTGATAGAGTAGTTATTAAGATGCTTGAAAGCGAAGAAACTACCAAGAGTGGAATAGTATTGCCAGGCAGTGCAAAGGAGAAGCCACAGGTTGCTGAGGTTGTTGCTGTTGGTCCTGGAACAGTTGTGGACGGAAAAGAAATTAAGATGGAAGTAAAAGTTGGAGACAGGGTTTTAACCAGCAAGTATTCCGGAACCGAGGTTAAATTTGATGGTCAAGAATATACTATATTAAAGCAGAGCGATATCCTTGCAGTTGTTGAATAAAGGGTGAAGCTAAAAAAGAGCGTAATTTAGTTTATCGCTCCTCACATTACCAAGACTCTGCACAAAGCGAGTAAGGCTTGCTTCTTGCTTGCAGGTTCTAGCACAGTTTAGTTTTTAATAATAAGGAGGCAATAGAACATGGCAAAGGAAATTAAGTTTGGTGAAGAAGCTAGACGCGCACTTGAAAGAGGTGTAAATCAGCTTGCTGATACTGTTAAAGTAACTCTTGGACCTAAGGGTCGTAATGT
>JAEZIV010000166.1 GCA_023436515.1 Bacillota bacterium | reverse complement strand
GTTATTCCCCTGGCGAGATCACAGTTGAAATGATCTCAGATCAAATAAGTGCAGTCATTAAAATTTGCAACAGAGGGGATAATATTCCACCTGAGGAGCTTCAATACCTTTTTGACAGATTATATGTGATTGATAAATCCAGGTCATCTTCAGATAACGGTTCAGGGCTGGGACTTGCCATTGCTAAGAGTATAATCAAGCTTCATAACGGTCGCATCTGGGCCGAGTGTGTGGAAAATAATATATGCTTCTATGTAGCATTAGCTGTTTCAAATTGACAGGTAATGCTTTGTTTTGTATGATTTTATTAAAACAAATCGGAGGCCGTTATGATTAAGATATATAACCGGAAAACCGGCGAATATGAGTTGGAAAAGGTTGCAGGGGGAAGTCTGCTAAACATATTATATAATACAAAAGCAGGTAAACTAGGACTTGAGCTGCTTGTCAAACGAAAGGTATATTCGGTTCTTACAGGTCTGTTTTGTGACATTGGTCTGAGTAAGAAAAGTATAACCGGATTTATAAAAAACTTCTCTATAGATATGGAGGAATGTGTAAACAAGCCGGAGGAGTTTAAATCCTTTAACGATTTTTTTGCTAGAAAACTAAAAAGCTCAGCAAGACCCTTCAACAAGACCGATGAGTATCTCTTGTCACCTGGTGATGGGCGTTTGCAGGCCTGGGAGCATATTGATGCAGAAAAAATAATTCAGATAAAGGGTATGAATTATAGTCTGAAGGAGCTGCTACAGAATAATGAGCTTGCAAAGGAATATGACGGAGGGTGCTATATGATTTTGAGACTTTGCCCCGTTGATTATCATAGATTTCACTTCTTTGACAGTGGTATGTGCAGTGAGACGGTGAAGGTTAAGGGGGAGTATTATTCGGTAAATCCTGTGGCATTGAAAAAGATACCCGAGGTATTCTGCAGAAACAAGCGTGAATATAGCATATATAAAACCGATAATTTCGGTGAGGTTCTCTACGTGGAGGTTGGTGCTACCTCGGTAGGATCAATAATCCAGACATATACACCCGACAGCAGATTAGAACGGGGAGATGAAAAGGGCTACTTTAAGTTTGGTGGTTCTACGGTACTTTTATTTTTCAAGAAGGATATGGTACGTATTGACAGGGATATCCTTGAGCAGACAGACAAGGGCTTTGAAACAAGAGTTTTAGCAGGTGATACAATAGGAAAAGCCATATTTGACGGTAAAAACAGTTAGAAATTATATTGTTAATAGTGTTTGGTTGGTTTATAATAAATTAAATTGGGTTTTATTGTTCATTTGATAGGTTATTTGGTTTAATGTTGCTTCAATGGGGAAGACCATAATCAGATAAATTTATAGATTATTATTACTAAGAGTTCTATTAAGGTCTTAGGGAGGGGTCGTATGAGTGACATAATAACAATAGGAGTACTTACAAGTGGCGGAGATGCGCCCGGAATGAATGCAGCAATCCGTGCAGTTGTCAGAACTGGAATATATTACGGCTTTAAAATGCTTGGTGTTAGAAAGGGCTACAACGGATTAATCACAGGAGATATTTCTGAAATGTCTGCAAGAGATGTTTCTGACATAATTCACCGTGGAGGAACAATACTTCAGACAGCGAGATGTAAAGCATTTACCACTGAGGAAGGTATGCAAAAGGCTATGTCAATATCAAGAGCCTTTGGAATGGACGCACTTGTTGTAATTGGCGGAGACGGCTCATACAGAGGAGCTAAGGATTTCAGTAAATTTGGTATGAAGGTTATGGGCTTGCCCGGTACTATAGATAATGATATTGCAAGCTCCGATTACACCATCGGGTATGATACGGCTAAGAATACTGTTCAGGACGCGCTGGATAAAATAAGAGATACTGCCTACTCACATGAACGCTGTAGTGTTCTTGAGGTTATGGGAAGAAAAGCGGGACATATAGCACTTAACGTTGGTATAGCCGGCGGAGCAGAAGTAATTCTCCTTCCAGAGAAGGAATTCGACTTTGATAAGGACATTATCAGAAAGATCATTCAAGGAAGAAACAGTGGTAAGAAAAACTATATCATTATTCTAGCTGAGGGCATAGCTGAGAAAATTGGCGGCGCTCTTGAGCTTGCAAAGAAAATTGAGGATCTTACAGGCATTGAAACAAGAGGAACAGTACTTGGTTATATTCAAAGAGGCGGAAGTCCTACAATTCAAGACAGAGTCATGGCAAGTGCCATGGGAGTAAAGGCTGTTGAACTACTAAAGGACGGAGTTTATAACAGGATAATATCCGTCAAGGATGCCAAGATTGTCGATCTGGATATAGATGAAGCTCTTTCTATGAAAAAGGATATAGATCAGGATCTTGTAAGAATGAGCAATATACTAGCTATATAGTTTATAGCCTTATTTACAAAATAAATACAAGATGACAGAATAAAAGCAGGCAAAGGGTATATGATATGCCCCCCTTATAGTAACAGTTTTATTATTTTACCTGTCTACTATAAAGGGAGCATATCACAAAGCTACCTTTAGCCTGCTTTTTTTATACTAATAAGTCATTTTTTAATTTCTTGTTTCAGAAGATAAGTTGGTCATTCCCGTTACAAAGCCATAGGGTGAATCTATTCATTCAAGAAAAGCTTAACCTTCTGGTCTATTACTTTTGCGGTCTGTTCAGCTGTTTGCTGCCCCAGTAAGAACTTTTTAACCTGCTCGTCAATGATGTTGTCAACTGAGGTATCAGGAACATTGCAATGTTTTACGTTTTCAATCCAACTATGTATCTGCTTCACATGTGAATCTAGAATGGGCAGACCTTGGCGGGATTGATCTGAATCATCAAAAATGGCTGCAGCTTTTTCACCAGCGTTCACAATAATGTTTTTAATGTTTTCTTGAGAGTCCCTTTTTGAAGGCACCGAATTGAACAATGCTTCCGACTCACTTGCGGGGCATTCGTTTAATAGAGTTTTTAAATATATATATGCATCTTCTTTGTTCTTACATCCTGCATTTATTCCTACAACTTCAACAGCCTTTCCATAGGGACCATCACCCTTTGAAGGGTATTGGTAAAATAATGCCTCCTGATTCATGGTCATTTGATATACTGAATGATAACGCCATGCAGCAATATATGAGGCATATGTATTTTGGAAGATTCCTTTTCCGGAAGGCAAATAGACAAAATCATGTCCGTACTTCTCAAATTCCTCCTGTGTGCATATAAATGGATAGATCTCCTTATAAATCTTCAGAAGCTTTATAAACTCTGTTGAATTAAAGCTGGAGGTTTTCTTCTCAAAGCTGTAGAAGGGAGCAGCGGTACTTAACATGTCTTTAAAGGTTAATTGATCAAATAGGAACTTGTCAGAGTTTTCATTTCTCAACTGTGTGGCAATGTCCAATACCTTATCCCAGGTCCAGTTTTTTTCATCTATTGTTATATTGTTTTTTTTCAATACATCACCAGTTGTTACCAAAGCTGGTATTGAAAAATCTAAAGGAATAAAGTATCTTTTACCTCCGATAACTCCACTGTCGATAATCGGTTGGTAATAGTCGGTTAACTTCATCTCGGGATCATTTTTCATTAATGTATTCAGATCCAGAATAGCCCCATTTTTAGCCATGTTATATATAGAGGGCATTAATCTAGATTGAGCCACAATTATATCAGGTCCGTCACCGGCAAGCATTGACGTAGTGAACTTTTGGGTGAACTCATCAAGTTTATCAGTACTCTCCACATCAATTCTCGCACCCGTATATTGTATATTATATTTTTTTACAGCGAGTAATGCTTGACCTGAATTAAAGAATAAGTACATTTTGAGGTGTTCTTTTTCTGTGTCCTCAGAGCTGCCCGAGGTTTGTTGAGAAGGTGTTGCACTGTCTTTACTAGCTGCTGTTTCCTTAGGGGGAAGGCTTCGACTGAGACTATTTCTAATACTGTTTCTTATATCAGTTAAAACAGCATCTACAGAATTTTTACCGTCCAGAAACTCCTTTGTCTTGTCATTTAGCAGTTTTTGAAGGTCATAACTGAAATGGGCTGAACCTGAAATACCCTCCTGAAGTTTTTGAACCTTCTCAGCGAGTTTAACAGTCTTCCCGCCGTTGCCATAGGCTTTTAGCTTTTTTTCATAGGCTTCCTTGTTGACAGGAGTATAAAGAAAGCTGTCCATACTCTGAATTTCGCTACCAAGGAGAATATTTATGAATTCCATAGCTGCGGCAGGGTTTTTACAGTTTTTATTTATTCCGGCCAGCAGCTGTGGGGCAGCATAAACCTCACCCTTATCAGTGGCCAGATTAATGGGTATTATTTCATTGTTCCTATATTTATCTTCCGAATAATCCTTTAGGAGCTTTTCAGGATTTGTAGCATCTTTTACATTAATAAAGGTACTCTTCTTGTCTGTCAAAAGCTGTCTTGGATCACCGGTTTCCTTACTCATACCCTTTGTGATGGTTTTATATGTATTTAACAGACTAGCGAAAGTTTCATTATCTATCCCAGCTGCCTCAGAATAGATGGCAGTACCGTTGACTCCGCTGCTCAACAGAAAATCTGAGAAGGTGAGGGAGGAATCCATAACGGAGGGTTTTTGGCTGTTTTCGGTTGCCTTGTCTGACATTTCAACTAGGCTTTTCATAGAAAGCATATTATCTTTAACATCAAGTTTAGAACTGTCAAGGGTCTTTTTTAAAGCAACGAGGGTATTAGTAGTATAGCATATAGGAAGCAGGAATCTCTTGTTGTCAATAAGCATCCCGTCCATTACCTTTTGGTTACAGCCGGACAAAACCTTATCATCTGTCAGTTTTGTTATATCAAGAAATACGCCTTTCTCCAGCAGCTCTTCAGTTCCGGGGAAGAGGGGGTCGATCAATATTATGTCAGGGCCTAATCCATTCAGAAGTTCACTGCTTAATTGAGAGTAGTATTCCTCACTTGCAATACTAACTTCTTCTATTTTAGTCTTACTTGTTTCCTTAAAGATTTTCACTGCTTCCGGTGTTAATACATCGTATACTGAACGATATACCTGTAAAGGAGCACCAGTGTCAGTATCCTTATTACCCGAGCAGGAAGCAAGGGTAATAATAATACTAATTATTAGGATAAGTGAAATAATTCGTTTCATTTTATACCTCACAAATAAAGTCTATATACCAACACTAACAAAAGTTTCTTCTTTCAAACTACTACTTTCTTCAAGCTGTGCATTTATCAATCCAATTATTCCGTTAATGGTTTTAAAATTACCATTAACAACAAATTCCTGCCTTATTTTGATGTTAAATTCCTTCTCAATATCAAAATACAGATATAATAAATCACTGGCTTTGAGTCCGTTGAGTAGGAGGGGGGCATTCTTATCCTTTAACACTTCTGAGGCATAATTCTCAAATCTCTGAGAAATAATCCTGTTTAATCTATACTCAATATCATTGTTTATATTTTGTTTTGACATAATCATCACTCCTTTTAATCAACAATTCCCAGCATTTCATATTCCGACAATCTGTTAATGATAAAATCAGTAAGCTTCTCTGTATCAGAACTGTCAAGGATACTATATACCGGCTTATTCTGAAAATTTAACTCAGCCTTTTTTCTATTTACAAAGGATTTATCTACAGACAGGTAGCAAGGTTTACGTTCGGATTGTGATTCGGCCCAATCAAATTTTGTATTTGATATATTAAAGCAATCAATTTCAAATCCAAACCTATATTTTGCAGTGAGATTAATCTCCTCAAAATATTCCTGGGGCAGGTTTTCATACAAAACACTCATTATTACCGCATCAGGACTAACTGCCTGAGATATTTCATAAGCAGTAATACCAAACCTGTTATTAAACTCAGTGTCAAGGGGCATAATACCGCCAGGTATTCCTATAATTATCACATCAGGTTTTTCGGTTAGTTCTATCTTCTTGACATAATGATTGAAGAGAATGATCTTACTTAACTCAGATAGCTCTGAACTGAACATAAAAGCTGGGAAGGGGTGGAAGCCGAAAATATCACAATAATTCTTTGTCCCTATCTGTGCAACACTATATCCCTTTGATTTAAACTTGTGACGTAAAGCCAGCTGAATATAGTACTTTTCTGTTCTTTCAGATATTCCTGCCACAAAAATAACAGGAGTACTTATTTCTTTAATTTTTGAAGCTTCGACTCGTTGAATAAAGTCCCTTTCCTTAATTATATATGGCTGGGGGGTGTATAC
>JAEZIV010000159.1 GCA_023436515.1 Bacillota bacterium | reverse complement strand
GTGCATACGTGAAGTATAGCATGAGAACGCTTTTTCTTTCAACAATTAGCCTGTAAAAACGGAAGCTGTTCTTGACAATCTTGCCCTAAAGGATAAAAATATACATCATAAGTGAAAGAATATCCATTTAATAAGGGTGTTTACTATTTATAATAATACTAAGTAACGTCTTAAGGGGAAGGAACAGAAAAAATGAAGAATGTCAAATGGGTTTGGGGTTATATATCAAAATATAAGCTCCTGATTTGTATTAGCCTGATACTTGTGCTTATAGCCTCAGCTCTTAGCTTGGTTGCTCCATATGTATCAGGTGTAATTGTTGATAAAGTAATAAGGCAGGGAAAAAAAGAGCTTTTACTTGGCTTTGCAGCAATAATTATTGGGGCAACCCTGGCAAAAGCAATAATCAGGTATGTTTACCAATTAAGCTTTGAAAAGGTATCTCAAGGTGCCTTTATGGCTATTCGAGAAGATATGTACAAAAAGCTCCAGGAGCTGGATTTTAAGTTTTTTGATACAACACGAACTGGTGATATTATGGCCAGAATGACGGGGGATATGGATGCCGTACGTCATTTTGTAGCATGGGTCATTTATATGACCTTTGAGAATCTGGTAATCTTTATTTTTGCGTTAACTCTCTTATTCACAATGAACTGGTTGTTTACACTTACTTTGCTCCTTGTTGTGCCATTCCTTGCATGGGCTGCCATTAGGCTCGCTTCGGATGTCAGACCTGCCTTCGGAGCAATCAGACAGCAGTTTTCAAAGCTGAATTCTGTAGTTCAGGAGAATATAAGCGGCAACAGAGTTATTAAGGCCTTTGCAACAGAAAAAATAGAGATTGACAAGTTTGATAAAGAGAACGAGGCATACAGAAAAAAGAATATGGATGCAGCAAACATATGGTCAAAATACCTCCCAATTATTGACTCACTAGCAGGTACCTTGTCACTGACGATAATTATAGTCGGAGGAATACTTGTTATCAATAAACATTTGACAATAGGAGAGCTGGTAACCTTTAACGGAATAATATGGGCTGTGGGCAATCCGATGAGAATGTGCGGCTGGCTTATAAATGACGTTCAGCGTTTTAATGCATCTGCAGATAAAATAAGAGAATATTTTAATGCAGAAACCTCTATAAGTAATACTGAACAAGCCTCCGAGAAGGATATAAAGGGTGTTGTTGAGTTTAAGAATGTCAGCTTCGCATACGAAGACGAGGAGATACTAAAGGATGTAAGCCTGAAGGCAAATCCAGGACAGACCATTGCTATTATTGGTCCAACCGGCTCAGGTAAATCAACCCTTGTCAACCTCATTTGCAGATTTTATGACTGTAACGAAGGGGAGGTTTTGATCGATAACGTAAATATTAAGGATATCGAACTAAGGAATCTCCGAGATAAGATATCTGTTGCTATGCAGGATGTTTTCCTTTTCTCTGATACTATTGAGGGAAACATTGCCTATGGTGTTCCTGATGCCCCATATGAATCAGTAAAATGGGCAGCGGGGATTGCGGATGCTGATAATTTTATATCAAAGCTCCCCGATGGCTATGACACTATTATCGGAGAACGTGGGGTCGGGTTATCAGGAGGGCAAAGACAGAGAATTGCCCTTGCCAGAGCTATATTAAAAGATCCCTCAATCCTTATACTTGATGATACTACCTCAAGTGTGGATATGGAGACTGAATTTGTAATACATAAGACCTTGAGATCCTTTTATAACAATAAAACTACCTTTATTATTGCCCATAGAATTGCATCAGTTAAGAATGCCGATCAGATACTGGTTCTTAATGGGGGACAGATTATTGAACAGGGAACTCACGAGGAGCTGTTATGTAAGAAAGGGTATTATTACAATGTCTATCTTACTCAGTTCGGTGACTTTGATGCAACCGATGCAAAGGAGGTGGGCTAATGGCCAGAAATAAGTATGATGTAGATGAGGAACTGGTATCGGTATTCAGAATGAAGGACCTAAAAAGGCTTATTGGTTATTTAAAGCCATACAAGCTTACTATGGCAGTTACCGTTCTACTGATGTTAGTTGCAAGTGTAGCCAATTTGCTGGGGCCAATACTTGTAAAGGATGCTATTGACAACAGAATTCCTGCTGAGGATGTAAAAGGGCTTGTAATGTTGTCAGCGATTTTTGTTCTGACATTAATTATAAATGCACTGTGTTTCAGATTTAGAGTGTTGCTTATGTCAAGAACTGGAAATAGCATAGTAAAAAAGATAAGGGAAGATATATTTTACAAGCTGCAGGAGCTTCCTTTTTCCTATTATGACAGTAGGCCACACGGTAAAATCCTTGTAAGAGTTATTAACTATGTTAACTCTTTAAGTGATTTACTCTCAAATGGTTTCATTAACTTTATTACGGATATGTTTACTCTTGTATGCATTGTAGGCTTTATGCTGTTCCTTAATGTAAAGCTTACACTTGTGAGTCTTTTGGGCCTGCCGCCACTCATAGTTGCGATTTTACTGATAAAGAATATTCAGAGAAGAAATACTCAGGCCTTAAGTATGAAGCAGTCAAACCTGAATGCTTATATTCATGAAAGCATCTGCGGTGTCAAGGTAACCCAGTCCTTCGCTCGTGAAAAGCAAAATGAAGCAATATTTCATGATTTGAGTAAGGGCTATAGAAAGGCATGGATGAGGTTTGTTAAATCGAATTTCATCCTGTGGCCAATAATTGAAACCATCTCAACTAGTGGAGCCGTTGTGCTTTATTTTGCCGGTATTCTATGGCTTAACGATGTTTCTATTGGTGTTCTTATAGCCTTTGTAAGCTACATATGGAGATTTTGGCAGCCTATAACCAACATGGGCAACTTTTATAATGCAATGATTAACTCAATGGCTTACCTTGAAAGAATTTTTGAGACAATTGACGAAAAGCCTTCAATATCAAATCTTCCTAATGCAACTGAAATGCCTCTGGTAAAAGGGCAGGTTGAGTTCAAGAATGTGGGATTTACTTATGACGAGGAGGATGGGAATAAGATTCTCAATGATGTGAGCTTCAAGTTTGAACCTGGAAGTACCGTTGCTCTTGTTGGACCTACGGGAGCGGGAAAGAGCACCATTATCAACCTGATAAGCAGGTTCTACGATGTTCAGGAGGGTGAGGTATTCATTGATGGGATTAATATTAGAAATGTTACGCTTAATTCTATCAGAAAACAGATGGGAGTAATGCTACAGGATACCTTCCTATTCTCAGGAACTGTAATGA
This sequence comes from Bacillota bacterium, assembly GCA_023436515.1. Lineage (GTDB taxonomy): Bacteria > Bacillota > Clostridia > Acetivibrionales > DSM-1351 > Ruminiclostridium. The sequence goes on along the minus strand of JAEZIV010000159.1, from coordinate 5,370 downwards.
GTAACATAAAATATGCCAGACCCGATGCTACCGACGAAGAGGCAATAGAGGCAGCTAAAACTGTTTGTGCCCATGACTTTATTATTAATCTTAAGGATGGTTACCATACAGAAATAAATGAAAGAGGAACCCGCCTGTCAATCGGTGAAAGACAGTTAATTTCCTTTGCAAGGGCATTACTGGCAGATCCAAGAATTCTTATATTGGATGAGGCAACCTCAAGCATCGATACCAGAACAGAAACGGCTCTCCAAAATGGTTTACAGCGGCTGTTAAAGGGAAGAACCTCCTTTATAATTGCTCACAGGCTATCAACAATCAAGAACGCTGACTGTATAATGTACATTGACGGAGGATCAATCGTTGAACGTGGTACCCATGAAGAATTATTGAATTTGAATGGGCATTATCACAAATTGTATTTCTCACAGTTTAGCGTACTCGAGGCTGTATAAATTTAAAGGTATTGAGTTCTTTTTCAAAGGGAGAGCTCAATATCATTTATTTAAAGTTACATAAGTATTTATTTAACAATAATTAATTTTCATATCAACTCATTATTTTACCCGACTGGGTATACTTTACATGTGTTGTTTATTCAATTATTATATATTATATGGAATCCGATATTTCGGGATATTAGTTATCCAATAAATTATTAGGTTGGGAGGAAAAAACAGTGAGTATTATTAAAAGCAACTTTGGAGTATTACCGGACGGAACAGAGGTGGATATTTTTACATTAGTAAATTCCAATAAGGTATCCGTTGACATAACAAATTTTGGTGGAATTATTGTTGCAATAAATGTTCCTGATAAGAACGGGAATTTTGCGGATGTGACACTGGGCTATAGAAACCTCGATCAGTATATAGAAAATCCGGGATATTTGGGGGCACTTATAGGAAGACATGCCAACAGACTTGAGGATGCAAAGTTTGAGCTTAACGGTAAGGTTTATGAGCTTGTAAAAAATGATGGAAAAAACCACTTGCACGGTGGAACTGTCGGCTTTCACAATGTAGCCTGGAAGTCAGATGTTATGACTGAAAATGGCAATGAGAAGCTGGTACTGATACATACAAGCCCTGATGGGGAGGAGAACTATCCCGGTAATCTGGATGTGATGGTGGAGTATAGCTTGACCGAGGATAATGAACTAATTATTGATTATAAAGCAGTTTCCGATAAGGATACTGTAATTAATCTCACAAACCATGCTTATTTCAATCTTTCAGGACATGCCTCCGGGGATGTTTTAAAGCATCAGCTATACATTAATGCGGAGAGTTACACACCTATAAACAATGAGGGTATTCCAACCGGTGAAGTTCAGAAGGTAAGTGGAACAGTAATGGATTTTACCTCCCTCAGGTCCTTTGCAGAAGATATTAACAGTAGCCATGAGCAGATAATAAATGGTAAGGGTTACGATCACAATTGGGTCCTTAACACAAAGGGTAATTTAAAGAATATAGCTTGCGAACTGTACGAGCCCCAGAGTGGACGACTAATGCAGGTGTTTACGACAAAGCCGGGAGTTCAGTTTTATTCAGGGAATTTCCTGGGTAACCTGAAGGGTAAGGAAGAGGCTGTATACGGCAGAAGAACAGGTCTCTGTCTTGAAACTCAGTTTTTCCCGAATGCCATGAAGCACAAGCATTTTCCGTCTCCTGTGCTGAAGGCGGGAGAAGAGTATCATCATACCACTATTTATAAGTTTACAACCAAATAACTTGTACCATTATTCCTGGACAAAAACAAAAACCCCTGGTTGAAACCAGGGGTTAATTGTTACATTTACATAAGTAAATTATCTTCTAGCGAATCCGTTGTTAAAACTTTTCTGTGATGATTTCTTGGCTTTTCTGCAGTCTGGGCATCTTGCTGGCTCGTTTGTAAATCCTTTTTCCGCATAGAATTGTTGCTCGCCAACCGTAAAAGTAAATGTAGCGCCGCAATCTTTACAAGTAAGAGTTTTGTCTTGCATGGACGTACCTCCAAAAAAATTATATTGCCGAGCATATAAAACCTTAAACATTACGGAACGAAAAAGGATTGTACAAATTAGAATAAGAAATTATAAGCCTAAGCAATTATATTATACTATTGGCACAAATAATTGGCAAGGAATTTGTTAATTCTGGAAATATTATAAGAATAGTGACTTAAAGATATATTAGTAGGTGCCCAACATTATTTTGGTATTATTTTGGCATAAATAAAATTTATATTAAAAGCTATTGACAAAACAGGGTTTGTACCGTAAAATATCAAATGTGTCTTACGGGACTTGATATATGGTGGGTATAGCTCAGTCGGTTAGAGCGCCAGATTGTGGCTCTGGAGGCCGTGGATTCGAATTCCACTATTCACCCCATAACAAAAAAAGTATAAGCTGATAGCTTATACTTTTTTACTATGCGCCAGATATGGGCGTTTATTTATGTGAAAATAGAGCAATATAAGTCTAAATATTATACATAGTTATCACATACAATTGTGGTATATATTTCTTAAAACCTGTCAAAATAATGACCTTTACTAAATGTGATAGATTCATTAGAAATTTAGGATATATTCTTATTTATTCCAAATTTGAAACATTTAATATATAATTAACGTCTAACAAATCAGATAAAAAAATTTGTTAAGGGGGAATTAAATATGTTAAAAAAGTTATCCTTATGGCTGGCAGTTATGATACTGGCAATTTCACTGGCGGGGTGCGGCGCAAGCTCAAAGGATTCATCAGCTGCATCTATGGCTGGAGATCAGGAGGTTACCGTCGCCTTTAGTAAGTCAGTTGAAAAGGGTGTAACGAATTATGAACTAAATGGTGACACAGGTCCAGAGGAAGCGCCCAGAGAAGTGAATGCAACGGCTGCTGATAAACCAGGCAGTAATTCTGACGGTCAGCTTTTACTTACCAATCCTCAGGCCGGCGTTAACCAAAAGATAATATACAACGGGCAGGTAGATTTTGAAACTCTGGATTTTGAAAAAACCAGAACCGATATCACAAAATACATGGCATCTATTGGAGCCTATCAGCAGAATTCATCGGTTAAAGGGGGAAGAATAGGCTACGAAGGTCTCAAGAATGCTGTATATATTTTCAGAGTACCAAAGATTAGGTACAATCAAGCCATTGTTGATTTAAGGCAGTTTGGAACAGTTGTATTTGAACAGTCAACCGGAGAGGATGTTACCGAGCATTACTTTGATACCGAGGCTAGATTGAAGTCCCTCACTATTCGGCAGGATAGACTGTTAGAGCTACTCCAAAAAGCAGTAAAGATGGATGATATACTTAAGCTTGAAAAGGAGCTTCAGGAAGTAAATTATGACATTGAAAACCTTACCGGTACATTAAGAAAGTGGGATTCACTGGTAGAGTATTCAACCTTGACTGTTAACATAAATGAGGTTGAGCAGATTAAGCCTATACAACCAAAGGAAAATGACGGACTTTTTCACAGAATTTACACAGGCTTTAAAAATAGTGTGTTAGGAATGTGGGAGGTTATTCAGGATACACTGGTATTCCTCGCTGCAGCAATACCCGTATTGCTGCCTATAGCCGCAATTCTGTATATTGCATATAGAATTTATAGAAAAAAGTATCCAAAAGTTCGGGAGTCTAAAAGAACATTTATTGTTCCTGAGATAATGAAGGATACCACTGCTGAAAAGCAAAGCATGGAAGCTCAGAACGAGACTCAAAATGACTCAAAATGAACAGCCAAATAATGACCAAGAATCTTGACAGCAATTTAACCATATGCTATTATGAAATCAAATTTTTGAATTGGAGGAAATTTGATGTCTGCCCTATCTGTAAAGGTGGTAAACAACTAAATAGTTGTAGGTTCATAAAATAGTGTTTTTATAGATAACCTTATTTTAGTGTACCTAATTTGATGATACCTAGTATCATCGTGACACCTGCTTTACGTACCTTTGTACGTTACAGATATGCTTCGCATTGATTTTTTTCCGGACCGGGATTTTTGAGCTTTATTTAGGCTTGAGAATTATACTATAACCGGAACTTAATAATTGGCTTATAAGCGTGACGGGTTTGTCCTGATCACGCTTTTTGTTCGCCCGGCATGGGCGAGCTCCTATCCTATCAAACCGTTGTAATAATGCAACTGAGCATTATTACTTCCTGATAGTACGGTATTTAAGTCAACCCACCGAAGTTATCTGCCACAGGGAGAACAGTCCCGGCTTTAGCAGAGTCACTTTAAGTGGGTTTTTTATTATTAATTGCTTATTTTGAATAGGAGATAAAAATGAAAAATTATTTTGATATTTTAGAGTTTAATAAAGTAACCGATATGCTTTGTGAGTTGTCGTTATCTGATAGGGCGAAGCACATGCTTTCAAACCTCAAGCCATACATGTCAGAAGCTGAGTGTAAGCATAAAATGAAGGAGACCTCTGATGCCAAACGTATACTTGAAAGTCTTGGAACACCACCTCTCTCAAGCATGAGTGAGCTGGATAAAAGCCTTGAGCTCTGTTCAAAGGGTGCCATGCTGCTACCTGAGCAGCTGATGCTTGTGGCTCAGTTTCTCTCCTCCTGCAAACGAATGAAGGCTTATCTTAAAAGAGCAGAGGCATTGGATTGTGAAATAGCCTGTTATGGTAATACAATTAATGAAATGGCTGACTTATATGAAGAAATTGATGGTGCAATCAGGAACGGAAGTGTGGATGATGCTGCTTCACCTAAGCTAAGGGATATAAGAAGAAAGCTTGAAAGCAGCGGAAGCCAAATAAAAACAAAGCTGGAAAGCTTATTGAGAAACAAAAAGGAGTGGTTTGCCGATAGCTTTGTATCGATTAGAAATGGACATTATGTCCTACCTGTCAAAAGAGAATATAGAAGTCTTGTCAGTGGAACTGTGATAGATATGTCAACAACCGGGGGGACAGTTTTTATTGAGCCTACGGTAGTACAAAAGCTACAATCTGAGATATCGGTGCTCCGGATAGAGGAAGATAATGAGATAAGAAAGATTCTGTATACACTGACTGCGCTTGTGGAGGAGCATTTACCTCTGCTGAAGCTGAATATGGATGCTATGGAAATACTGGATATTGTCTTTGCAAAAGCTAAGCTATCTGTAAGAATGAAAGCAAACCCTGCAAATATAACGTTGGAGCGCAGAATTGTTATAAAATCAGGACGACACCCACTATTGAATCAGAGCACCTGTGTTCCATTGGATTTTGAGATTGGAAACCGCATAAATGGTGTAATCATAACCGGGCCAAATACCGGCGGAAAAACAGTAGCCTTAAAAACTGCGGGACTCCTATCCATAATGGCACAAAGCGGGCTCCATGTGCCTGCCG
>JAEZIV010000335.1 GCA_023436515.1 Bacillota bacterium | reverse complement strand
ACTTTTCCTGTCCGGAGGTAGGCAGCTTAGGTCCTGTTCCATCAGCATCCGATATGGCAATAAATTCATAGGCTCCACCTGAAGGAATGTGTCTGTTCTTCAGCTTGACTTCAATTACCTCACCCTTCTTAAGGTTAAGATTTGTAAAGGCTACCGTCTGAATATCAGGTCTCTGTGAAGCATCTAGAGTCTTTTGCTCACCGCCGTTTATACTGTAGGTATCTGTAGCAAATACTGAGAAGCCTGAAGGCAGCTTGATAACAATATTACCGTTTGACATGTCGTCTCCGGCCGTATATATAATGCTGAACTCATTCAATAGAGTTCCTGCTTCGGCTGCAGCCGGTGAGGTAATAATACTTCCCGGAGCTGTTACGTTACCTGAGGTAACATTTATTTTTATAGCAGCAACGGTTGGGTTGTAAGAAGGGTACTGTGCTGTGACATGAACGGAGGTTGTCCCTGTGGATACGCCGGTAACTACTCCATTGTCACTAACTGTCGCTGTATTATTATCTGAAGAAATATACGCTATAGTACTGTTATATGGGTTCAGAGAGCTTATTGCTATTGCCTGCGAACTTCCCTCGCTAAGTGTTATTTCAGCCGGCACAGCTATGCTGACTGTAGGCTTTGTAGGATCTACAGTTATTCCGCTTATTGCAGCTGTAATTCCGCTAGCAATATAAACACTGCTTGGCCTGATGTCCATACTTACATTATTTGCATAGACATATGCATTCCCGATTGTGCCCAGTCCTGTAAATGTTGAAGCTGAATGTACAATAACATCCCTTATGAGAGCCCCCTTTTTGAGACTGATGTATGAACCCCCTGCACTGGGCTCCACTGCAAATTTTTCAATTGTACCCTGATCTAGATTAAGAGTTGTAGTATCCTTCAAGGTTATAGCTGCTATAGTTGTTGATCCGTTAATCTCCAGCTTGTTTCCCTTTGCCCCTGACTCAACAGTAATTGCTGAGACTGTTCCATTTAAAAGCTCTATGGTGCTTTTAGATGCATATGTGGTTATACTGCCCACCGAACCACTTTGAAGAGTAAAGCAGGAGGTTGTATCCTTTGATAAATTAACGGCTTCCGCCTTACCGCTTAACTTCGCATTAAGATTGCTGTTTTCAAACTTCAGATTTCCAAAGTCACCTTCAAGATTTGCTGTTTGGTTGGTTTTCACAGCTTCAGTAAAGGTAATATTAACAAAGCCCTTACCCGTGGTTAAGCTTGACTCCGCAAGCCTTCCCCCTGATCTGAGTTCTGTCTGGTTTATGGTTGTTGAGCCCTGAGCAACAACATTGACGTTTCCTGCAAATTTCTCCACTATCAGGTTCCCGGAGATTCTAGAATTCTTCACATATATGCTATTGGGACCGCCCCCACGAACGATCATTTTACCCCAGACAGTTACATTTTCCAGTCTAACGGTACCGTCTTCTACTCCCTCACCAATTATAAGGTCCCCTGAAACCTCCATGTTTTTCAACGTAACAAGACTTTTATTAATGATGAGATTTCCAGGAGCATTGTCAGTGTAAGTACCTCCCTTTGATATTACCTGACCTATACATTTATCAAGAAGTTTTATGGCATCAACTAATCTTAGTACGCCATAGGGAGCGTACCTGCCGGTAGATATTTCGGGAAGATAACCTCGTTCAATCACAGCTCCAAAGCCTTGCAGCTGCTCTCTGTCCAGTTTTTGAGCGTCGGTTATTTTATTCAAGATCTTCTGATCCTTCAATTCAAGTCCAAAAACATGAGCCACCATTAAGGCAGCATCAAGCCGAGTAATATTTGAGAATGGTTCAAAATTATCCTTGCTGTCTCTAATGAAGCCCGATGCCACAGCCCTGGCAATTTCACTGCCGTACCATGAAGTTTTGGGAACATCCTTAAAGCTGATATCTGCTTGCTTTACAGAATTAAGTATCTTATTAATGAACACAACAAAATCAACCTTCATAACAGATTGATTAAGCTCTGCCGCATTAACATTGCTGTCAATAAAACCAAGTCCCTTCCATTTTGTAAGCAATGTCCTATCTGCAGCAGTAATACTTACACTGACAGGCCCCATAGAAGCCATTGCGTTTAATGGAATAGTAAGTAAAAATATTATCGTCAATATCACTGATATCGCCTTAATTAAGTTCTTCATCACTGCCTCCGATTCTTTGAGTAAGCATCTCACACTATAATGGTATTTCAAATAATCAGTATCCGAAGTTAATGGCTTTGAAGGTCATCACTGACGCTTCGGCACGGGTAATATTACTTATTAGCCTTAAATATAACCTGCCATTCTCAACCTTTCCAGACATTATTCCTGCACTGAATACTGCTGCTACCTTATCTGCAGAGCCTGAAGAAATGCTTTTGTAGTCTGCAAACTGCTTCAAGGTACTGCTATCCCTTTGAGGAAGAGGATTCCCTTTTGCCTTTAAGGCCAATCCTATAATGATTGCTGCCTGTTCTCTTGTAATAGTACTATCAGGACTAAGCCTGTTATTCTTATCGGGACTTACAATACCAAGCTTTGCTGCCGTCATAATTTCTTTATAGTATTTATGCTTTGGTGTAACATCTACATAACTGCCGGCGGCAACATTCTGAAGCTGAAAGCTTCTAATAACAATGGCTAAGTATTCGCCTTTAGTAATTGTTTGTCCAGGATAAAACTTTTCACCTGACTTTGCATCAAATACGCCTCTGCTGGCAAGATTGTTGATTGCCTCAACTGCCCAGCTTACATTACTTAAATCGGTGTATGTAACCTTAACTCCCGTAGTGGCAATAACTTCATTAGAGGGAATACTCTGATTGCTTCCATTAACTGCCCTCACTCTGAAGGTTAGTGTCCTGCCGGCAAGTAAGTCCTTACAGATAAAGCTTGTTGTATTGGAACTCACTCGTCCGACCTCTCTGAAAAAGTGGTACTGCTTTACTTCTATTACAAATTCACTTTCGTTTACCGAGTTGTCCTTCCAGACAAGCAAGACCTCACTGGAGGATATGGTATGTGCCTTAAGATCTGAAGGTGCGTCAGGAACTCTAAGTGATACCATAAGCTCATCGCTATAATTTATGGAATTTGTTCTATCAAATATTTTTACACGGTAGTAATAGGTATCAGTATTATTAATCCATTTATCATTATAGGTCACGGTATTTGGATTCATATATGCTATAGCATACCATTCTCCAGCTAAGCCAATTTTTCTTTCAAGTGTAAAGCCGGCTTCAATATTACTTGTGTCTTTCCAGCTAAGCTTAATCTCATTTTGCGAAACCACCTCATAGGTCAGATTTTCAGGAGCAGTAATGGTTGAAGACCACACGGTTGTTACATTTGAAAAGTCAGAAAAGACACTTCTATTGTTTATTTTCGCTCTTACCTTGTATGAATAACTGTCATCTAGTGATACTGATAAGTCTGTAAAGGTAGTGGCGTTCCTACCCATGGTCTCATATAACTCCCAATCGGGACTAGCTCCCTTTTTCCTCCATACCTCAAAGCCGGTCTCATTATCAGTAAAATCCAACCATTGTAGAATGACGCTTTTGCCATCAGTACAGGAGGATGTTAAGTTTCCCGGCGGTTTTAGATATGTAGTGGTTATATTAACCACATCTGAATATTCTGAGCTTGTGGTTCCGGTAACTGCTTTTACTCTATATGTATAGGTTGTATCCGGCTTCAGCTTTGTATCACTATCTATGTATGCATTAATATTTTGTGGAACAACGGCAACCTCCTTGAAGACACCCTCGTCAGGGGATCTTCTTTCTATTATGAAGGCAGTTTCCATGGAATTATCCTTCCAGGTCAACTGTATCTGGTATCTAGAGAGTGCATAGCCGTATAATTCTGTGGGTTTGTAAAGAAGTGAATATGCCGAAATTCCTTCCTCAGTGTAGGCAAGGGTTGTGATACTATCATTGGCAAAGGCCCTGACTCTGTAGTAATATCTCACTCCTGATGATATAGCTTTGTCACTGTACGTATTTTGTCCAATGCTCACTCGTGCAAGCTCATTCCAATTAGTTTCTCCTTCTGCTCTTCTCTCAATAATTGTATTATATGCCTTTTGGTTTGGATAACCCCATCGGAGATCAATCTGATTATATGAAATTGGAGTCACTGTTAATGAGTCGGGTCTCTCAACATCCCCTGGACGGAAAATAATTTCATCAGTATAAACATACATATTGTTTGCTGAATCTATTACCTTTACCCGGTACGTATAGGTATGCCCTTTAACATAGGAATCTGTACAAGAGGTTACATTAGCATAGTTGAAAACCAAACGAGTCTCAAAGGCTCCCCCATCGGTTTTTCTCTCCAATATGTATTGCTTCTCGTCTGTCAGGTAGTCTGTCCACTTAAAGGATATCTGTAAATCACTCAAAATTATTCCCGTTAGCTTTGACGTAGTCAAGGCCCTTGTTGTTCCGGTGACCACAAAGCATTGGAGCAATATAGCTATTGCAAGCATTACAGCAGCTCTAGCAAAGAATTTATTTTTATTTAGTTTTGGTATAGCTATTGAAATCAAGATAATTTACCTCCATTTGCCATTTAAACAGGCTTTGTATGCTGCTGCTCCCTTAAAAGCCGGTTAAGCAGCCAAGCCTGATTAGTTGTCCTATGTATAATAATATATTATAGTCGCCATAACATGTAGCCTCATTTTTATTCATCTGCAAAAAAAGTGACTTTATTGAATATATATCGGCAAATTGTGGCATAATTTTAATGGAAATATAACCAAACAGACCCCACAACACCCCTGCCTGTAGTCGGCAGGGGT
>JAEZIV010000009.1 GCA_023436515.1 Bacillota bacterium | reverse complement strand
GGAAAAATTTGATAGTTACATAGACACCATTTTCTTTAAAAATTCCTGTCCCATCTATACCATACCATGCGTACCAGCCTGACATGGGACTAACCCCCAGAATAAATGGATTATCTTCCGTTCCTTTCGCCAGAGCAATGCCTGTTTTCTTAGCGGTATCTGATTTAGAGGAGCCACCGCATCCTACACAGACTACCAATACCATAGCTACTATCAAAATTAGACTTAAAAATTTCTTCATCATAATAATCACCATCTCTTTCTAAAGTTTATTAAATAATCGCATCATTTCCCTGCTCACCGGTTCGAACACGCATTGCATTTTTCACAGGCAATACAAATATTTTGCCATCACCGGCCTGATTTGTTTTATTTACCTCTACTACAGTGTCAATTAGACACTGGACATCTTCATCCCTTACATACATTTCAATCATTCTCTTAGCAACGACTCTATGTTTTATTTCACCGTCATTATTATCCATATCGTACTGAACCGGCTGCTTTCCTCTTCCTACAACCTCTTTTACAGTCATGGAATGGAATCCTGCATCAACAAGAGCCTGCTTGGTTTTGAAATACATTTTGGGACGCAATATAATAACAACTTCCTTCATGTGTTCCTCCAATCTGCCACTGACATTGGCTGTCTTTATAATTTGTTTTCCCCACTACTTATCGTAACTGCCTTTTCCACCTCTGATATAAATATCTTTCCGTCACCGTAAGTACCGTTTTTACTTGTCTTTGCTGAATCGGCAATTATCTTGACAACCTTCTCCTCATCTGCATCATTTACTACTATCATAATCATTTCTTTGGGGATTTCATCATAGTAGGTATCCCCGACCTTTAAACCCTTTTGCTTTCCTCTTCCAAGTACATTCATTCTTGTAGCCGCCGAGTAACCTTTTTTCATAAGTGCATCCATCACATCTTCAACTTTCTCCGGTCTAATTATTGCTTTTATCATTTTCATATTAACCTCCTAAGCCGTTTTACGGCTTTGAGCCGCAATAGCGGCCACAAAATATAGTGAAATTTGTCTACCCCCCTATCCGCTATAAGACGAATAAAGGAGGTTAATTGGCCATGTGCGCTTTCAAAATATTTGAGAGTATTTGAAAAATATTTTGAATATTTCGCACGGCCATAAATTTATAGGTAGCTTGGAAGACGAGCATTAGCGAAGTCTTTCATGCTATCTTCCTCCATTCCGCCTTATTTCGGGCAACAAACCTTTATGTATCATTGATAAAAACAGGATCTTCATCCTAGTTGTATTTCTAACCAAAACGGTTCACTGTATTAAAAGCTATGACTGCCAGAAATATCTTCTGCATTTGTTACAGCATATGGTTCACATAAAAACCCTTTAACCCATCTGCCAGCTGCCAATTCAATTTCACCGATATAAAGAGGTGGTTTTACATGCTTCATGAATATTCCCAGGTTAACAACAGGAATATCATATACATCTACTTCAATATAGGTTCCGTGCTTTTCATCCCTTACCATACCAGGTTTCACAGGTGATGAATTCAGCTTATACAACTTGTACTTTTCTGCTGTCTTGGTTTTTTCTACAAAAACTGCACCTTGCATAGTTAACTGGTTTTCAAGCATATATCCTTTTTTATGCAGCCCGCATACTGCTATCGGTATGGTCTCTGACCTTAGAAATGCGGCTGCAGTTTCCAGAACCAAGCCTTCTGAATCAGCTAATGCAAAAATGGTTATTCCAAATGGATATTCATTGTCATCCTGCCTTTCAGGAACTGCAATTGCAGATAAATCTAAAAGATTGCAGTGGTTTGTATATAAGCCCATCTTGTTGTTAGTCTCAATTGGATTTTCTCTTACCTCATCCCTGAAAAAAGTCCCTCCTGCAGTCGGCATTATAAGTACGGCATCCTTTAGCATTTTACCTGCCTTTACTCTGTAAGCCTGAAGCGTATGTATTGCCTCAAATAGCTTTGCTGCAGTATGCTCCTTTTTTTCACCCGATCGAAGGATTTTTTCTGTTACCGGAAAGGTCTTTCCAGCATTACGGTTAATAAATTCACCTAAGTCATTCCACCGTTCTGCTACCCATGGTCCTTCATATAAAATGGATGCAGCTTTGTCAAACATTGTGTAATCTATATATTCAACCGGGATTCCAAGACTTTTGATACGTCTTACTGCATTTTCCCATTTATCCTTATATATTTCAGCAAACTGACCATAGAATACAGGATTATCCTTTGCAAGGAGTATTTTCTCAGGTTTTGTCGGTAGCGGCTGCGGTAATCTCCTTGACCAACAGCATTCTTCATCAACTCCTCTAACCAATGAATTTACCAGTTTTACATCCTCAAGTGTGTTAGTAAATACCGATACGCAGTCAATACTTGCACAAGCAGGCACAACGCCTTTTGTTGACCATGCACCAAGGGCCGGTTTATATCCGATCAGACAATTTAATGCAGCCGGAACTCTTCCTGAGCCAGCGGTATCGGTACCTAATGAAAAGGCCGCCATACCTAATGCTACTGCTACTGCAGAGCCAGAACTGGAGCCACCACTGATAAGCTCCGGCTTCAACGCATTATGGCACTCCCCATATGGGCTTCTGGTGCCAACAAGACCAGTAGCAAATTGATCAAGATTGGTCTTTCCAACAGGAATAGCTCCGGCTTTAATAAGTTTGTCAACAACTGTAGCACTGTTTTCCGGCATATACTCATACTCTTTACAGGCGGCGGTTGTGGGAACAGCTTTTAGATCGATATTATCTTTTACTGCAAAAGGAACACCCCACAGCGGAAGCTCCTGTGTATATGGCGGCAATGCATCAATATATTTTTTAATCAACTCCATTGATGGTTTTACAATCCATATATTATAATCCTCATACACCTTCCCTCGACGAATTATTTCCTCCGCTAATTCCAAGGGACTTAATTCTCCTGATTCGTAGCTCTTTTTTAACCATGCTATTGATAACTTTGTAGGGAAATATCTCATAGGAAGCACTCCTTTATTCTACTTTTATACATGCTACTAGCTGTCCTCCATTTACATGTTCGCCGGGATTCATGTATAATTTTTCTACAATACCGTTGTATTTAGATTCAATGGGGAATTCCATTTTCATACTTTCAAGGATTACTAATATATCCCCCTCTTTAACTGACTGATGCTCTTCAACCTGTACTTTCCATACACTTCCGGGAAGGCTGGCTCTAATTGTCTCACATCCCTTTGGAATATCCTCGTCAACAATTGTCGCTGCTTCCTCTGTTACTGACACAAAATTATCAAGTCCTTGTGCCTTCCACCTTTGACGTTCTGCCTCAAAGGAAGCTTCCTGATGATCCTTAAATGCTTTAATTGAATCTTTGTTATCCTCAATAAACTTTTTATATTCTCCAAGATTGAAGGTTGTATCTTCAATTTCGACTTTGAATTTTCCTCTTAAGAAATCTTCTCTGTTTTTTAGAATTTCCTCTGCAGTAACAGGAAAGAATTTTAACTGATCAAAAAAGTTTAATAACCAGGGTTTCCCTTTAAGGAAGTATTCTGTCTCCTTTAGCGGATTCCACATTTGTATGGTTCTTCCTACAAATTGGTAGCCCCCAGGGCCTTCCATTCCATATACACATAAATATGCACCACCAATTCCAACTGCATTTTCAGGGGTCCAGGGTCTGGCCGGATTATATTTTGTGGTTACCATTCTATGTCTTGGGTCAATAGGAGTAGCTACAGGTGCGCCCAAATATACATCTCCCAGACCAAGTACAAGATAATTAGCGTTAAATACAATATTTTTCACATCCTCCAGACTATCCAGTCCATTAATTCTACGAATGAATTCCGGATTACTCGGACACCATGGAGCATCAGGGCGTACTGTCTGCTGATATCTCTCTGCTGCAAGTCTGGTCTGAGGATCATCCCATGACAATGGTAATTTAATAATTCTTGAAGGTACGGTTACATTCTCAAGCTCAGGCAGCTCTGCATTTACCTTTATTACTGCATTGACCATTTCTTTCAAGGATATTTGATTTATATCAAAATGGATTTGAATTGAGCGTATTCCAGGAGTTAAATCTATGATAGGAAGGTTCATTTTCTCCAATTGCTGCATCAGTATATGTACCCGAAAACGAAGTTCAATATTTAGCTCCATATGGCCAAACTCAACTAGTATATTCTCTTCACCGTCAAGCCTTACTAAAATATCCGTTCCGTCTGCCACATCCTTTGCTATAATTGCATACTCAGCATCTATGTGTACAGGTTCAGGAAGGGTTACCGTTTTATAGTTTTGTTTTAAGTTCTCTTCTACTGCCTTTCTTATTACTTCTGCCTGTTCCAGGGTGAGTAGCTGAAAACGTACTTTATCACCGGGATGTAACTGTCCAAGCTTCCACAGTTCACCCTTTGCCGTAGTTACCGGACATACAAAACCACCAAGGCTTGGTCCATCAGGTCCCAACAGAAT
>JAEZIV010000411.1 GCA_023436515.1 Bacillota bacterium | reverse complement strand
GGCTAATACTGTTGATTAATGACCCATATTATAAGTTTTAATAAAGGTGGAGGCTTATGGTTTCAAATTTTAGTCAGGTAAAGAATCATCTTCAGTACCTAAGAGATATGAATAATGGTGTTAATCATCGCCTCATATACACCGATGCATGGAATAAGGCCATGACAGAGCTGGATATTTGGATGCAGTCAAGAGGCATGAAAACAAGACAGGATGCATTAGGCAATTTGTTTGGGAAAATAGATGGTGAAAGTGATAAAACGGTACTACTGCTTTCACACTACGATTCGGTAGAGAACGGTGGTTGTTATGATGGTGCTTTGGGAGTTATTGCAGGCTTGGCAGTGATAGAGAGCCTGGTAGAGGAATACGGTAAACCACGCCACAGCTTAGAATTGCTTGCAGTATGTGATGAGGATGGTGGACGCTTTAAAAGCAGTTTTATTGGGAGCAGGGCTGTATCGGGAAGGATTGATTTGGAAGAGCTTGAGGCATTATCGGATAAAAATGGCATAACGTTTAATGAGGCACGGAAAATAAACCGACTTGATCCATTAAATCAAAAGCTTTTGAAGGATTGTATCAGAAAGGATATTCATTATGCCTTTGAACTTCATGTAGAGCAGGGGAGAAAGCTCTATGATTCAGGAATTCCTGTGGGGATTGTTGACACAATAACCGGTCAGCATAAAATAAAAGCTACCTTTTCCGGAGAGGCAAATCATGCAGGCACCACTACAATGTATAGCAGGAAGGATGCATTAGTGGCAGCAGCTGAAATGGTTTGTTATGTAGAGAAACTGGCTATATCTTCAGGAGATGATGCGGTGGGCACAGTCGGAAGCCTTGAAATAACTCCGGGTGCAACAAATATTATACCTGAAAAGGTTACGCTGATCGCTGATTTAAGATGCCCGAGAAGGGATGTATTACTTGAAATGGCAGCACAGTTTAAAGCTAAATGCCATGAACTGGCCACTAGTAGGGGCTTGGGGCTGGCAATCGAAGGCCTGCTGGAGCAAATGCCTGTTCATATGAATCCAAACTTATCAGAGCTGATGAAAAAAATCGCTTTGGAGCAGAAGATACCCTTTATCAATATGTTTAGCGGCGCAGGACACGATATTCAAATAATCAGCTCTATTGCTGCCAGTGCACTAATCTTTGTTCAAAGCGAAAAAGGGATCAGCCACAGCCCCAAAGAATATACAAATGAGGATAGTATAATTAAAGGCATGGAAATACTGAAGGAAGCTGTCTATAGAGTAGCTTATTCTGATAAATTCCTTTAGTGATATTTGTAGGATACAGGTGATAATAATTAACGTAGTAAAAAAGGCCAGTTTATTGTTGGCCTTTTTGTGTTCTGTTTTTTCAGTAAAATGTATAGAAATATCCATTTATAATAAGGCAGCAGCAAAATATAATATAAATTG
The DNA here is from genome assembly GCA_023436515.1 of Bacillota bacterium. Classification (GTDB taxonomy): domain Bacteria; phylum Bacillota; class Clostridia; order Acetivibrionales; family DSM-1351; genus Ruminiclostridium. The sequence continues at coordinate 11,670 of JAEZIV010000411.1, read as the reverse complement.
AATTAACAGCATTTTATTCACTGAAACATTTTACTGGAGGAGTCAATCATTCGTACTAATATTAAGATATTTAAAAACATAAAGGGAAACTTCAAATTACTCCACTTTCTGTCATGGGCTTCAATCGGATCATATAACCCTTTTATAGTGGTATACCTAATGAATAAAAATATAGATACCTCTACAATAGGAATTATTCTTATGATAAATTCCATAGCAACATTAGTGGGTCAGCCCTTATGGGGGATGCTAAGCGATAAAATAAGGTCAATCAAAAAGGTTTTTCTCTTTACTATTATTATAGCAAGCTTACTTATAGGAATTTTACCCTTTCTGGAAAATAAGTACCTTGTATTTCTTGTTCTGCCCCTTATACAGTTCTTCTTTTGCTGTCTTTCTCCTTTATTGGACAGCTGGACAATCCAAGGTATAAAGAACAGCGGAAAATCCTATGGTTCCTTTAGGCTGTGGGGCTCTATAGGCTTTTCACTCTTAGTTGTTATAAACGGAAAGCTTATAAGTATAAGTTTTTTTAACATAATATTCATTGTTTACGGGATAATGACTTTTGCTACTCTTATTCTCTGTACAGTTTTTTTTAAGTATAATATGAGTGAGGGAGAGGTCACAGCAAAGAAATTAACACTTAAGGAAATGAATGTTGGAAGACTTCTGAAGAATGTCAAATATACTGTGTTTGTCGTGTTGTCCTGTATAACCTTTATTAATATGACCTCAGTATACAGCTTTCTGGCTACACTGATCCGTCAGGTGGGAGGGGACGACAATCTTTATGGCATTGCAAATGCAGTTAGTGCAATTTCAGAGGTTCCCATTTTATTAATATCCAGCATGCTTGTAAGAAAATTCAAGCCCCAGCTATTAATATTCGCAGGGATGTTTGTCTATGCTATACGCTTGTTTATTTATTCTGTCGCAGCCGGACCGGAGCTGATAATACTCTCTCAGGCCTTAAACGGATTATCCTATGGCTTGTTTCTATCAGGAAGCATATATTATATTGATTTTCTGGCTCCAACTGAGTTAAAGGCCACTGCACAAACTGTGGCGACAGGAGTCTATTATGGACTTAGCGGGGTAATAGGAAATGTTCTTTCCGGGAGTATGATTACAGTATTCGGCATCTTCTCTGTCTACCGTGTAGGAGCAGTTATTCAACTGTGTGTATCTGCCCTGTTTATTCTTTCCTTGTTATTGGGGAGAAAGTATTCACAGGCAGAGTCAGATATAACAAGTAATAAAACTCAATTACAGGTGCAGGATAATATTTAATAAGTCATAAAAAGGGGATGTAACAGATTAAAAAATCTGGTGCATCCCCTTCCTTTTTATTTTTACAGATCAAGCCACTTGCTGCCTTCCGGGGAAGGACAGTCAGCGGTCTTTCGCAGGGCACGCATTTGTACAAAGCAGCCGCAGTGACGGCAGGTAGTCTCATAGTAGAGTCCGGAGCAGCTGCTGCACCTTGCTAACCGTTTCTCATACAGTTCTATCTCGGCGCGTTGCTCAGGAGCTATTGTTTCCAGGTATTCTGTCATCCTGCCCCTGATATCCTCGAAAGAATGATGCACCGTAGCTGAACAGCCCTTACATTCCTTGCGATCAGTCATATATATCACTTACCCTGTAAATTATAGTTTACTGTAACGTATTAAGGGCTAGTGCTCTATGCCCATAAAACCCTGTAATTTATTTAACAAGCTCCAGCTGAACTACCGACATTTTAGGAAGCTCCAGCTTCAGACCCTCGGAACTAGCTGTAAAGCCTTTAAAATCAGTCACGGCAATAGCCTCTGGATTATCAAAGGTGTTATGCTTGTTCATCTGATCAGCTGTTAATACCTTACCACTGATTGTAGATGGCTTGAAGTCCAATAGATCCAGGTTCAAATCAGCAGTTGAATTAGGATTGAGGTTACAGATTGTAACATGAAGCTTTCCGTCAGCATCAACTGACGCAGAAGCATTGATCTGAGGAATCTTCTTTCCGTCAAACTCATAGTCCTCAGAGCTTACAATAGCATTAACCAGCTCAGCTTCCTGGTGAACCTTAAATAGATCAAACACATGATAGGTAGGTGTCAAAAGCATCTTTTCACCTTCAGTGAGGATCATTGACTGAAGAACGTTAACTACCTGTGCTATAGCTGTCATTCTTACTCTGTCGCAGTGGTTGTTGAATATATTGAGGTTTGTACCTGCAACAAGAGCATCACGAAGAGTATTCTGCTGATAAAGGAAGCCTGGATTTGTACCTGGCTCCACCTTATGCCATGTACCCCATTCGTCAACAACAAGTGCAACCTTCTTTTCAGGATCATAAACATCCATAACTGCAGAGTGCTTTTTAACCATTTCCTCCATGTAAAGGGTGTTTTTCATTAAATCGAACCAGCCCTTTTCATCGAAATCCAGTGCTGAGCCCTTTATTTCAAAATGAGGTCCTTCAACAGTATAGTAATGGAGGCTGAGACCGTCCATCATTTTGCCGGCTTGCTTCATGAGCACCTCAGTCCAGTTGTAGTCATCTGAGTTTGGTCCGCAGGCAATCTTGAACAGCCTATTTTTGCCATAATTACGGCAGTAGGTTGCATAGCGCTTGTATTCGTCAGCGTAATATTCAGCTCTCATATTTCCGCCGCAGCCCCAGTTTTCATTGCCTATTCCAAAGAACTTTAAGTCCCAAGCCTTTTCGCGTCCATTTTCCTTACGCCATCTTGCCATTGGTGATTCGCCGTCAAAGGTAATATATTCAACCCATTCCGACATTTCCTGAATAGTACCGCTGCCAAGGTTACCTGATATGTAGGGCTCGCAGTCCAGCATTTCACATAACATCAGGAATTCATGAGTTCCGAAGTGGTTGTTCTCAACAACGCCACCCCAATGGGTATTGATCATAAGCTTTCTGTTGCTTTTTGGACCAACGCCATCCTTCCAGTGATACTCATCGGCAAAGCATCCACCCGGCCATCTAAGGTTAGGGATTTTTACATTCTTTAACGCTTCCACAACATCATTTCTTATACCATTGGTATTTGGTATTTTTGAATCTTCACCAACCCAGAAGCCTTCATATATACATCTTCCAAGGTGCTCTGAAAAATGACCGTAAATATGCTTGCTGATAGCCCCTTTTTTCTGGTCGGCATAAATCTTAATTGAATTCATAAGTATCCTCCGAAAAAATAATGTTATTAATAAACATATTAATGCAATAACATAAGCATTAATTAAAATTGTATTAAAAATATACTAATACGTCAATATTAATATTACACTGATTATGGGAATTATGTTTGGTTATGTATATGGATAAGCTATGTACAACTCTGACTAAGTTACAATAGTATTTCATTTCCTACCCATGTGTTGAATAAAAAAATGTAAAATTATATAATGTAAGTCTGCAATTTCTGACCTTAATTATTTATATTTTGTGCGTGGATTTTTACACGCGGAACAGGAGGCAAAGATATGTCAGCTGCAAACCATCCGGCCTATAGGGAAGAGCTTGAAAGGTGCAGATATACTCTGGACTATGTTGAAAAGAGTCTTGAGAGAGCAATGGAGAAGAGATCAAAAATAGGGAGTGAGCTTGAAAATGTTAAAAAGCATTTAAGTGGAGACAGTAGCGCTGATTATACAAGCATTATTGTTAATACCATGCTTCACGATAGCCTGGAGTTAAAGGTAAGAAACCTTTATACAGCAAGAAGCAAGCCCTACTTCGCCAGAGTTGACTTTCGAGAGGAGGGGGCTAAGAAAACCGAGAACCTGTATATCGGTAAAATGTCCCTTGCACGTGATGAGGATCAGGAAATAATCATTGTCGACTGGCGAGCGCCAATAGCAATCCTCTATTATGAAGGCAGACTGGGAGAATCTAGCTATATATGCCCCGACGGTAATATTGAAGGGAACCTGCTTTTGAAGCGACAGTTTGCAATAAACAGCGGTAAGCTTGAGGAAATATTCGATATTGATATAACTACAAATGATGAATTCCTGCAAACCTATCTGGGAGCTAACGCCGAAAACCGACTGAAGGAGATTGTATCCACCATTCAGGAGGAGCAGAACAAAATAGTCAGAGCTCCCATGTGGAAGCCGTTGATTGTGCAGGGAGTTGCGGGTAGCGGAAAAACCACCATAGCACTTCACAGAATAGCATATCTTATATATACCTTTGAAAAAACCTTTGAACCTGAAAATTTTATGATTATAGCACCAAACAGGCTATTTCTAAACTATATATCCGAGGTGCTTCCGGAGCTGGGAGTTGAGAGGGTTAAGCAAACCACCTTTGAAGACTTCGCAATGGAGCTGATAGGTAAAAAATTTAAACTCACAGATGCAAATGACAAGCTGAATATGTTTGTCAATCACAATTCCACCCATAAGCAGGCAACATATAATGATCGGGTTAAAGCTGCGTCAGTATTAAAAACCTCAATGGATTTCAAGGAAATTCTTGATGATTATATTAAAATAATTGAGAAAAATTTCATTCCACAAAAGGCTTTTATGCTTGGAACAAAGGTTATTTACTCATATGAGGAAATAAATGAAATGTTTTTAACCCAGTATGGTATGTGGCCTATAGCAGTAAGGATGAACGAAATCAAGAAAAGCCTTTCCTCTAAATTAAAAGCCAGTAAGGAACAGTTCATATCCCAGATCGAAGCCGAGTGCGATAAGAAGGTCGCAATTGCAAGAATGAAATATCCTGATGAGGCTGAAAGACAAAGTATTGTGAGGGAAGCCTTTGATAAAAGGGACAGGGTAATAGAAAAAATTCAAAAGGTCTCAAAAACCCTTGTAAAGGAATATGTTGAGAGCCTCCCGAAATTAAGCCCCTACCAATACTATTTTGACCTGATAGCAGATGGAGAAGCCTTCGATTCTCTGGCAGGCAGATTTGCCAGTCAGGAGGTGTGCAGCTTCACAAGAGAATATACTCTGAACATACTAAACAGCAAGCAGCTTGAGCTTGAGGATCTTTCCCCAATAATCTACCTAAAGTATAAAATATACGGGATGGATGAAAAGGTACCTGTAAGACATATTGTTATTGATGAAGCCCAGGATTTCAGTGCCTTCCAGTTCTTTGTTCTCAAGAGGATTGTAAAGGATAGTTCCTTCACTATACTAGGTGACCTTTGTCAGGGGATTCATTCCTACAGAGGAGTAAGGCAATGGGGAGAAATAGTTGAGGAGGTATTCGAGGGTAAGAAATGTGAATTTTTAACGCTGGAACAGAGTTATCGAACCACTGTTGAGATAATGGAGGCAGCCAATAGTGTTATGGGCAAGCTTGAAAATTTGGCTATGTTCAGGGGAAAACCTGTGATCAGGCATGGAGAGCCTGTTGAATATATACCCGTGCCTTCATTTGCTGATATGTCGCATTCAATATCCAAGAAGATACAGCATTATCGTAAGCAAGGGCATAAATCAATAGCAGTTATTTGCAAAACGATGGAGGAATGTCTACAAATAATACCTGAGCTAAAAAAGGAGCATAAGGAAATAAGCTTAATAACAGGAAATGAAAAGGAATACAAAAGTGGAATGGTAATAGTTCCATCCTACCTTTCAAAGGGGCTTGAGTTTGACGTTGTTTTACTGTCAAATGCCAACTCGGAAAACTATTCCCAAAGTGAGCTGGATGCAAAGCTGTTATATGTGGCGATGACAAGGCCGCTGCATAAGCTCTGTATATATTATTCGGGAGAAATATCTAAATTGTTAGTATAGAAAAGAACCGCTGTGCCGTATCTAAGCGTGAGTAGATATAGGTGCAGCGGTTCTTTCTATTTTGGTGCTATGGGAGCGTCGGTATCAGAGGCTCCTAATACACTATGTTATGTGCTTATTATGGTTTAGTCTCCTCAGTATTCTTACTGCTCTTAGCAGCATTTTTGGCGGCTCTTGCCTCTTTCTTAGTCATCTTTGGTGCTTTCTTAGCACTGCCCTTGTCACCCATACAATAAACTCCTTTCATAATACAAAAAGCTCGGTTACACCAGGCATATGTTCAATTGGTGTAAATCCTGTAATTATATATTCAGTATTACCAGAAGTAACCCGGCAAATACCAGGAAAGGTAATTATAGTATAAAAATGACTTTACTCAGCGATATTTCCTTCTAAATAGTAAGTATTTGCGTTCTTTTCAAACCGACCTGTCAATCCAAGCTTTTCTGCAAGGGCTTCCAGAGGAACATAGCTTATACTCCCTTTTGTTATCTGTGACTTAGCCAGTTCATCGAGCACAGATTTTTGTAAGGAGCTCATACCAAGCTTTTGAGCGTCCTTTACTGAGATATAGCTTTTTCCTTTTTCTGAAACAATGCTCTGCTCAAGAACAACAAGCTTATTATTGTGAATAAGTGAGGCTTTCTGATCACCCTTAAAAGTTTTCTGGTTTAGCAGCTGTGTTGCAGTTCGCACAGGTACAAGCTTGTTTTTTTCCCAGATAGAGTTGTATAACGACCACTCGACCGGCTTGCTTAAGCCCCGTTTCCCGCCAATCTCAATTGTAAAGGACGGAATTTTCAGCTTCATGATACACCAATCCTTAAAGCCTGAGGTTGAGGACTTGTAGTTGGCCGGGCTCACAAGGCTGTAGCCTGTCAGATTTTTAAGCATATTTGCATAGGACTGGTCTCTTTTCCTCTCTTCTCCCTGCTGGCCGAAATACCAATAAATAATATCTCCGGCTGCATGATAGGCTATGGTCAATTCGAACTCAATTTCTTCACAGAGTGCCTTAACAGCTTGAGTCTCAGGCTCTGAAAAGGCATTTGGACCTGTGGAATAGTTTTTTGTGATTTCCTTGAACCAAAGGGCGTCGTAATTATGATTCAAATCCACCTTATTTGCATTAAAATAGTATGACGGCGAGCCATTGACGCAAATCTGTACTCCATCGGGATTGACAAGAGGCATAAAGTAAAAGGATATTTCCTTGTCCAGAAGCTTTCTTATGTTACAATTGTCTATGGTTTTATTAGCGGCATAGGCTTCCAAAATGTACTGAATCTGATGGAGGGTAAGAATTGTACCCATATATTCCCGTGGATGATGGGAGGCATTAATGAAGAGCTTTTTAGGCCCATTTCCCACCTTAAGCACCGAAAGGTTTCGTTTTTGTACTGACTGGCCTGCAGTAAACAAATATGTAATATTGCTATAAGCTTTATTAAGTTCGCTCAAACGTGTTTCAGTATCCTTGTAGACATCCTTGCTCTTATATATCTGCTCCAGTGTTTTTGAATAGGCTGTCTTTGCTGTAGCAGGGGGAAGAGGTACCAAGGAGGCAATTGTATAGATAACTAAAAGAACAAAAACTTTAAGTCTTCGCGACATGGCAACCCCCAAGTGTCATTATTTATTTAGTTTTATAGTACTGCAGCTATTGCATACTACTTCAAAGTTCCATAAAGTAAACTGCCAGCTTTAGTCGGCAGAAATAGTTTTATAGCTTCCCTCAAAGTAAACTGTCAGCTTTAATCGGCAGAAATAGTTTTAAGGTAATTGATAAAATGATGAGCGGTTCTGCCTGATAAACCGCCATGCCGCATTTCCCACCTGTTTGCTTCAAGAAGCAATTCCTCTTCGGGAAGAGAAATATTATTCTTCTGGGCGAGAACCCGGACTATATTGTTAAATTCCTTCTTTGACGGAGAAATATACAGGATTGAAAGGCCAAACCTGGAGGCCAGGGACAGCTTTTCCTGAACAGTATCGTTGGTATGGAGCTCATCATCCCTATCAGCCTTGTCACTCCATTTTTCTCGGATCAGGTGTCGTCTGTTCGAGGTGGCATAAAGCAAAACGTTATTGGGATGGGCCTCGAGGCCGCCCTCTATTATAGCCTTCAGATGTTTATATTCTATTTCAAAATCCTCGAAGGATAAGTCGTCCATATAAATAATGAATTTATAGTTCCTGTCTCTCAGCTGCTGCAATATATCCTGCAGGCTAGCAAGCTGATGCTTGTACACCTCTATCATCCTTAGACCGCGGTCAGAATACTCATTGAGGATAGCCTTAATGCTGGAGGACTTACCGGTACCGCTGTCACCAAAAAGAAGTACATTGTTTGCCCTATAGCCCTTCAAGAAATCCTCGGTATTTTTTACCAGCTCTTTTTTCTGAAGCTCATAGCCAACCAGATCACTTAAAAGAAGCTCCTCAGTTTTAAAAATCGGATGGATTTCTGTTCCCTCACCGGAGAGACAGACCTTAAAGGCTTTGAACAATGCAAACCTTCCGGCACCATATTTGGTATAGAACCCGTGCATGCAAGCATAAAAGTCCTGGGCGCTGTCTGTGCTGCTGAGGGCTATTGAAAGGTCATAAAGGGCATTTCCGACCGTTTCATTTAATATAGCCTTTGAACCCTCGGAGTTTTCAAAACTTAGTATTGGTGTTAGGCAATTAAGGCCAAGAACCCTGTCAATTAAGCTTAGATCAAAATCGTACAGCTGCTTGAAGATCTCAAAATCCCTTAGAGCCAGGGTTTTAATGGTGCCGCTTACGCTGCCTCCCATTTCGAGAGCCATAGAAAAGGAATTTTCGCTACTAATTAACAGGTAGGTCAAAAAGTTATGCCAGAGATTTCCCTTAAATCCAAACCTGACAGCTATTTGAATGACTTCTCCAGTACAGGTATAAACAGTTTTTTTGATTTCTTCATAGTTTATTTTGTCATAATTATTAATGACCCAAACAAAAGAGTCAAAGGTATGCCGATATTCAAATTTACGATACAGAAGCAACTCGTTGGTGTTAATAAACATGAAACCATCCTTTGACACAGCTGATTGACAAAGGCATTCCCGCTGCTGCAGGGTAACCGGACATGTCTGTGTTTCTTACTTTATAGCATTACACCTGCATTATGTCAATACCCATTAAGGACAGACACATTAGGAACAAGGTTACTTGTTCAAGCTTGAAAACAAACGTTTTACTTCAATACTGTCAAGTGTAAAGCCATATAGCTTGTTTCTGCTTTCAAAGCTGGATTTTTGATTCAATAATATATCCTCTATATCACTAGCCGTCGGTTGATTTTTACCCGGCTCCAAATTCCTCAACCGTGCTATTTCAGGCGCTGCTGTGTAGGATAGCCTACCGAGGTGGTAAATATCTATTGTTGTATTGGCAGGGCTGCTGAGGTATCGATCAATATTGTATTTGGCAATTACTCTTTCGGTATTAGTCAGGCTTAAAACGCAAACAGCTGCCACCACAGTGATCCCAATAAGTCTCAGCACATCCATATCAGGCTTAAAGCATTTAATGAGCATCCACACAAGGCATAGACCGATAATGCACATAAGCCATAGGGTAAGCATACGTTTTACACTCAATCCGTATACATCAACATATAAAAGCATTCTCTTTAAGGCTGAGACTAGCAGAATACCATTACAAAGGCAGAGAAGAAGGGTGGATATCTGAATCCAAACTGGCAGCCTCTTTTCCTTACGCTTTGTCATGACAAGGGCGAAGAGGGCAATGGAGAATATGATTACCGAGGCAGCTACCAGTTCAAAAAAGCCTCTTCTGGCATACTCGGCATAGGTTATGTCGGAGAGGGAAATATTCGCGGCCCCACCGAATAAATACACAAACTGAAAGCCCACAAAGGAAATAAGAAGTATATTTATTACTGTAGTAAAGGTACCGACAACAAGTCCGTCAATACAGTTTCCAACCTTGCCGACCGGTTTCTGTGGACTTTCATCGTACTTTAAGCCCAATAATACAGCAGATAGGAGAAACCCTCCCAGGAACCCAAGAAACAAATCCATAAACAGGATTCCAAAGTCTAAGCCAATATAGTCAATACTGTTTTTAACAGCGTTCTCGAAGAGCGCATCTGCATTCATAAACAGCCCCAAGAGAATTAATGCAACAGGCAAGGAAACAAATATTCCAATTAATATCAAGACCACATTCTTCGAGGCCTGTGTTTTTTTACCCTTTAGCACGGTCAGAGATACAAAAGGCAGTGGGAGGTTGGTGAAAGCCCTCCCAATAATATTGACCATGACCTTAATAAACATATCAAAGGAGAATATGCTCCGGGCAGGGTTGTTGCCAAGCATTACAAGCTGTATGAAAATCAGCCCTATCAATGTGAGCCAGGTAATGAACTGGGTACTGGGATTGTAATGCAGGAAAAAGCTGAAGGCCATCAGAAACACCGGGAGGGTCAAGTAAACGCCGGGCTTGCTCAAGGGTTTTTCTATATCTCTGAAGAAGTAGAAGAGGGTGCTATAAAAGGCTATAGCGAATACGGGAACTGAAATACCTGAGGTACCCAAAAAAATTGTTTCTGTAAATAATATGGCAAGAAGAATACTTAATACTGTAAGGATCAGTCCCTTAGGTGATGTAACCTTTGTCTTTAGGGTTCGATACTCGGGGGTCATACTTCGTGGGATATAGGGTTTGATGTCTGGTGGCAGGTTGTTTGCAATACCTTGTGCGGGAGCTGCTTTTACAGCTGCCTCAGATGTGGTCTCCTTCTGAGACAGTGCATCATCTGCTTTAATGTTAGCCTTTTCCGAAGGCACATCTAAAGGTTTATTTTTTTCATCCATGGGTAACACGCTCCTTAAATTGTGATTTATTATAGGCTATAAAATAATCAGGCTTGGGGTTCATCCGGGACATACTCAAGAATGTCTCCGGGTTGACAGTTCAAAGCCTTGCATATTTCCTCAAGGGTGGAGAATCTAATAGCCTTGGCTTTATTTGTTTTCAAAATAGATAGATTTGCGGTTGTTATACCGATTTTTTCTGCCAGCTCAATAGAACTCATTTTACGTTTTGCCAGCATTACATCAACATTAACTATGATAGGCATCTTTATTCTCCCTTCAGCTATATTGTAAGGTCGTTCTCCTCCTTATAACTTACTGCCTGATAAAACAAACGGGCTATTATAAGAATACAGGCAGACAAAAATAAAAAGGTAAGGCCAACAAGAACTACAAACACTGACGGAATGAAATATATAGCTATTGTATAAGCAGCTGCTATGGGCAGGCACCAGTAGGAGATATATTTTATTCTGTTGGCTGTGTCATAGGTAAAAGGATTCTTGTTGTTGATATTACGCAGTACTTTTCTCGCCTGTCCCAGGATGCAAAAGGCGCATATGCCGGATAAAACCAGAAGGACAAACATTGATATATAGGTGGTTTTAGTTACATAACTATTTTTGAACAGTAAGTAATTGTTTAGGGACCAGGGGAGAGATGCTACTATAATCACGCCCATAATTTGAAATACAGTGCATAAGACCTCCATAATGCTTGTTAAGTTTTTCTTTACAGGTAATCTTGGCGTCATACAAACCTCCAAAAAAGGTATATTTTTTACCTAAAGGAAATATATTGTCTAGAACATAGCTCCTTAAATGTAAACTTTAATTGCAAATCGAAATGCAACCTTATCCGATTTGAATTAATGATAATTTATTAATGATTTTTATCTTGCCAAGAAGTTGCACCTTGGCTTACAAAAGATTGGTGATAAACCAGTCTTTTTTGTTTACATACCTTTTCATTGCCATTTATGATTAGTAAGTTGGCGGCAAAAAGGAGTGTAATTATGTCGAAG
>JAEZIV010000400.1 GCA_023436515.1 Bacillota bacterium | reverse complement strand
CCACTGATCAAACCACCCATGTTACTAATGCAGTGAAAGAACAGGCTGCAGGAGTAGAGAATGTAGTTAAGGCTGTAGTAAATGCACGAGAGCAAATTCTCCAGATTACAACGGCTACAAAGGAGCAGGCAAAGCAGGGACAGAATATTGTGGCTTCCATTGAAAGTATAACTAAGCAATCAGCACAGGTAACCCAGGCAATGAAGGAGCAAGCTACCGGAGTAGAGGAAGTAATCAAGGGAGTTATCAATACAAGGGAACAGGTGAGGCAGATAACGGCAGCAATGAAGGAGCAGACCATAGCCAGCAACAGTATCATAGGAAATGTAAGGGAAGTGACACTGCAAGCGGGAGAGGTAGCCGGTGCAACTAAGGTTCAGGCAGGTGAGGTGTCTCAGTTAGTGAGGTTTATTGCAGCAATCAGTAATGTAGTAAACTCAAATATAAGGGATGTAGAACGTACAACTATAGTAACAAAGGAACTTTCAGACAATTCAGAGGAAGTAAAAGAAGCTCTGGAAGAGCTGACCGATAAGTAATTATATACATTACAAAATGCGCCACCGGGAAAGTATTCTTTCCCAGTGGCCATACCATTTAAACGGAGAGTGAATTAATTCTATGGATACAGTACATTTAACTCAATTGGCAGAATTGATTTATGACCATTGCGGAATTGATTACCGTAAAAGTACTTTGTCATTGGAGTCTAAAATCGTTGGCAGACTGGAGGAGCTTGGATTATCCTGCTGGGAATATAATGGATACCTTAGAGAGGAGACGGGGGAATGGGACAATTTAGTTGAATTGATCACAATTAATGAGACCTTTTTCTTTCGTGAAGAGAACCTTCTTGAAGAATTCCAAAAGGTAATTCTGCCACAGTACAAGGACCGAACTCCGGATAATCCATTGAGAATATGGTGTGCAGCTTGTTCGACCGGAGAAGAGCCCTATACTCTTGGTATGCTTATCAAGGATAGTGGTTTTTTTAGTCCTGAAGCTGTGCAAATCATAGCTTCAGACATTAACAAAAAGGTATTAAAGAAAGCAAAACAGGGCTTATACAACAAAAAGTCCTTTTCCTTCAGGAAAATGCCTCAAAATGCATATGAAAAATTCTTTACAGATGAAGGTGATGAATATAAAATAAAGGAATCTATTATGAATATGGTGGACTTTAGATGCATGAACCTTCTTGATAAAAATCTTGTTGGAAAAATAGAAAAATCCGACATTATTGTTTGTAGGAATGTTTTGATTTATTTTGACAGAAATGCTATTCAGACCATTGTGAACAGCTTCAGAGATATATTAAAGCCCAATGGAATATTGCTCCTGGGGCATTCGGAATCCCTCACGTATAATAAGCATGATTTCGAATCTATATATACCGATAAGATATTTTATTATAGGAAGGGAGGTAATTCACTATGCAGCAATATGGGGTGTTAGTTGCCGACGATTCCTCCTTTATGAGAAGGTGTATAAGCCTGATTGTTGAAAGAGATCCCAGATTTTTTATTATAGGAATTGCCCGAAATGGACAGGATGCGTTGGAAAAGGTACAGAGGCTAAAGCCCGACATTGTTACACTGGATGTAGAAATGCCCGAAATGGATGGGATAGAGGCTTTAAATGAAATAATGAAGGTGTGTCCCGTTCCTGTAGTAATGTTGAGTAATTATACGGAAGAGGGCGCAAAGACCACTATTAAAGCTCTTGAGCTTGGCGCTGTAGACTTTTTTCTTAAGAGTACTCTGGTTGGTGATGATGCCGACCCGGAAGCCATAAATGCCTTTTTATATTGTCTGAATACAATAGTTAAGGGAGTTAAGATACCTTTACATGAGGAAATTCAAGTAGTGACACCGGAGGCTCTTCCAAATGTCCATTCAAAAGAGCAACGAGCAGACCTTCTTGTTATAGGGTGTTCTACTGGGGGGCCATCTGCACTACAATCCCTATTACCCAGATTTGCTAAAGATATCAATATCCCTATTATTGTTATTCAGCATATGCCTCCAGGCTTCACAGGACCTTTGGCCGAACGTTTTGATACTATTTGCAGCCTTCATGTAAAAGAGGCTCAGGATGGAGATATACTTAGTGCCGGCACTATATATATAGCTCCCGCAGGCTATCAAACCTTTTTGAAAAGGAAAGCCGAGGGGACTGTAATTCTGCAAATAGAGGATTATTCTCCTATCGAAACACTTTATAAGCCTTCTGTAAACGTGACTCTTCTCTCGGCGGCACAGGTTTACAAAAACAGATTGCTTGCATTAATAATGACAGGTATGGGGAATGACGGCTTAGTGGGTTGCGAGGAGGTAAAAAAGCAAAAGGGTAAAGTAATTGTCGAAGCAGAAGAATCCTGTATTGTTTATGGAATGCCAAAGGTGGTTTACGAAGCCGGTTTTGCTGATGTACAGGTACCCTTGCACCAAATCTATCAGCAAGTGATGCAAAATATGTAGCACATCTGTTTTCTTTTTAGGTTGTTCTAATGCGGATTGGTATTTAGGTGTACGATATGCACAGGCTCTTTGCATTATGGCGGCTACACTGGTCGGTTCTAATAAAGTGTTCTGATATTTCCTGGTCTTACTTAATTGTAATCAAAGATTGCATAGATTGGACCTGGGTATATTTAATATATTAAAACTGTAGGGAAACATTAAGGCGGCTCCGGAATGTAAGGAAGGATAGGTGGAGAGAAAAGCTTCCCTGTTTTGATATTACAGTTATAACACTGAAAGTGGACAGGTAGTTTATTACATTATATTATACCAATTCGTTTGATGAGAGGATAATCAAGAAATGAGAATACTTATTGCAGAGGATGATTTAGTTAGCAGAAGGATTATGTCAAAGTTTATGTCAGAGTATGGTAAGTGTGATGTGACGGTGGACGGAATAGAAGCAATTGAAGCTTTTATTATAGGACTTGATTCACAGAGACCTTATGATTTGATTTGTATGGATGTAATGATGCCGAAGGTTGATGGTATCAAGGCGCTAAAAACAATACGTGAGCTGGAGGAGGTAAGGGGAATCCAGGCTGA
>JAEZIV010000309.1 GCA_023436515.1 Bacillota bacterium | reverse complement strand
CAGGAAATGAAGGGAATGGCCAGCCACTTGTCTAAAGCTATATATTGGTGCGCGGATAACGATGTAGACTTAATTAATCTAAGTCTTGGTACCATTGATTACAGGGATTTTGAGGATATAAGAAAGGCTGTTGACTATGCAATAGATAAGGGCTTGATCATAGTTGCAGCATGCAGTAATAGAAACATTTATACCTGTCCGGCTTCCTTCTCAAAGGTTATTGGTGTTTGCAGTGAAAGGGGACTTAATTTGAGTGAAGGTGAGTATATATATGATATGTACTCGGCAAAGGGAGTAGAAATAACAGCCGTGGGCAGGCATAGCCTTTATGATTATAAAGGGAAGATTTATGTAACCCCTGCACAGAACAGCTGTGCAGCACCTGTAATAACGGCAATTGTTGGTTCTATGCTCCAGAGGGGACTTGATAAAAATCTTGCTGCAATCCGTAGTGAGCTGCTAAAGAATAGCTGTAAGAGCAACACCTTAAATCAAGCTCCCGGTAATAGTGTGTATGGCCTAAGGGACAGCTGTCATAAGAGTATTGATGTTCCGGTTATTGTTGTTTGGGACTTTATCAATAAGGATTGTTTGCTTGAACGTGAGTTATTATGCTGCTTCAGAAAAGACGGATATAATGCTTTGCTTATAACTGACAAGCCAGCTGCTGCAGTCGATGGTGATGGAATTATCAGGGTTGGGGAACATCGCTCAGTAGAGAACAATATTGCCGGCTATACCAGCGTTTACAATGCATATGACCCTGACCTAATAATTTTAGGCTTGAGTATTTCCGACATGGACTCTAATATAACCAATACCTACAGAATGCTGGAGGTGGATATAAATATTTTTCATTGTAAACACCTACCGGAGAATTTGTGGGAACGGCTTTTTGAAAATGTTGACGCGATGAACCTCCTTATATCAGATTGCGATTATAAGGATATTTCTGATAAAGAGAACATCAGAGTAATAAGTTCCTTTGATATTAACCGGATTGAGTTGTTATACAACCCACTGCTGGAATTATTCGAGAAGTCAGACTTAGTTGAATAATTGGTAATAACACAGAACGTATAGATGGGAGTTTATATGAAGGCTTCAGGAACCCGTGGAAAAATACCAATTAGAAAGCAAACCATCAAGGAGGCTGCGCAGGGCTATGCATTTGTAATGCCAAGTCTTATTGGCTTTTCTCTGTTTTTTGTGATCCCCTTTATTATTAGTCTTTATTACTGCTTTACAAAAGGAATTGGGGGGACAGAATTCGTTGGCCTTGAAAACTTTATTGACCTGCTGAAAAGCGAATCCTTTACTCTTGCAGCTAAAAATACTTTGATTTTTAACGGCATAAGCGTACCTGTCATAATTATTTTCTCTCTGGCCATAGCCCTATTATTGAACGGAGGGATCAAGGGTACATCTTATTTCAGAATGATTTTTGTTATGCCCCTGGTTATACCAGTGGCCTCTATCATTTTGGTGTGGAATATTGCATTTAAAGAGTACGGTTTTTTCAGCGGTATTATTACGGATTTTGGATTTGAACCCATTGATTGGCTGGGAAGTAAATGGTCTGTTTTTATACTGCTTTTACTTTTTGTTTGGAAAAACTGTGGCTATAATGTTGTGCTGTTTCTGGCAGGACTTAACAATATACCAAAGGAGTATTATGAAGCAGCCAGAATAGACGGAGCGGGGAAAATTACTATATTTAAAAGCATAACGCTGCCTTATCTGATTCCATCAGGCTTCTTTGTTTTTATTATGTCCATTATTAATTCCTTTAAGGTGTTCAGAGAAGCATACCTGCTTGCAGGGAGCTACCCCTATGAAGATTTGTATATGCTACAGCATTTTATGAATAATAATTTTTTTAACCTTTCATATCAAAGGCTGACAACCTCAGCATTTTTGATGGCAATTTTTATATGTGCACTTGTTGTAATACTATTTAAGGTTGAGGCCAGATTCAAGGATAATTTTTAGGAGAGGGGGGAGGATTATTGCTACGGAATAACAAACGTACAGTTAATATTTTAAAGTACATCATGCTGATTTTTCTGTCGTTTTTATTATTGTTTCCGGCGGTGTTCATGCTTACAAATTCCATGATGACCGACAAGGAAGTTATCTCTACCTACTCTTCAGATAATGTACTAGATGAGAGCAGCGATGTTGACAGTACCTCGGATAACCCGGCTACAGTTGGAATTAAGTATTCAGGGTTTAAACTAATTCCCGATGAAATCAGCTTTATGCAATATTATGAGGTCCTTTTAAGGAAGCCCAGGTTTTTGCTGATGTTTTGGAATTCTGTCCTTGTGACGGTTCCAATAGTGGTTGGTCAGATTTTTGTGTCCTCTCTTGCGGCTTTTTCTTTCAGCAAATTAAGATTTCCCTTTAGAGACAAATTGTTCTTTGTCTACATCATTGTAATGATGATGCCCTTTCAGGTAACCTTAGTACCAAATTATATAATTCTTAAGCAGATGAATTTACTGGGCAGCTATTTAGCAATTATTCTGCCGGGGATTTTTACCACCTTCGGAGTATTTCTTTTGAGACAATTTATGATGTTTATACCCGACGAATATTGTGAAGCGGGGAAAATTGACGGTGCAGGAATCATGAACATTTTCATTAGAATTATTCTGCCACAATGTAAGGGAGCAATGGCTTCTTTAGCCATACTGGTTTTTGTGGATAATTGGAACATGGTAGAACAGCCTTTAATTTTCTTAAAGGATGAAACTTTACACCCTTTATCAGTATTTTTATCAAAAATCAATGAAGGAAACCTTGGGCTGGCATTTGCCTGCGGTATACTCTATATGATGCCGGCTCTATTAATATTTTTATATGGGGAAAATTATTTAGTTGAGGGAATAGCCTTATCAGGAATCAAGTAGGTGGAGGTATATATGTCGGAACAGAACTTGCGTGTTGAAAAAAGGAAGAGGTTGATTAAAAAAACCGGAATTATATTTTTGGCTTTAGTGTTACTCCTTACCTTTTCATCTAAAACCATTAACAATTTACTCTTGCCTGAGGTAGACTGTACGTCACCTTCATCGGGTTTTCTTGAAACAGTAACCCCGGTAACAGGAAAGCTGGATTTTAAGAGGACAGAAAAGATATTGTCCTACGGCAACTGGAAAATAACTGAGGTTAATGTCAAAAAGAATGATGAAATAAAAAAGGGAGATGTCCTTGCTGTAGTTGATGAGGACGAAATTCTTCTGGAACTGAAGAAAAGGGATTTCGAACTGGAGAAGCTTAGAAATGACCTGACCAGATACACTGAAACATTTACTAATCCTGATATTAAGGCTATTCAGGAGGATTTGGCAGTAGCTGGGCAGAGAGTTGAAAAGAGTGAGAAGGAGCTCCTGGATATAAAAGCCCTTTATGAAGCGGGAGCAGAACCCAGGAAGAGTGTAGAGGATGCAGAAGAAAAAGTCGATGCAGCAAAGAGGGATATGGCTAAAATTCAGCGACAGCTGGACTCACTCACTAAAGCTGCTGCCGAAGGGTCTGCAGAATATAAAAGAACGGTCAGCGAAAAAACCAAGGAAATTGAGCTTTATCGCCTTGAGATAGAAAGAATAAAAAAGAACATGCCTGTTAATGGAAAGATAATGGCCCCTTATTCCGGAAGAGTCAAAGCTGTACATATTGAACAGGGCAGCAATGTAGGTCAAGGTGAGACACTTTTGGAAATAATTAATGAAAATCAAAAGCTGTCCATTATGTGGGAAGTCAATGCTATAAAATCTGACGCTTTTGCCGAGGGAGAGACCGTAAGCTGTAATGTGGATACTCCTGAGGAACTCTCCTTTGACAGTATTATCTCAAGCAAGGAATATAATGCAGATAAGGGCTTATATTTAGTTACTGCTGACCCACAATTGGATGAGGAAGATATAAAGGCGTTAAAGGAAGGTCAGGAGGTTGACGTAAAAGCTACAAAACGAAGCTCTGAATACCCCATTGTACTGCCTAACTCCGCAATAACAAAATCAGGCGGCAGAAACGCCATTTACATAATTAAGGAGCGCAGCGGAGGGGTACTTGGTGATGAGACATATGTTGAGCAGATGGAAGTTAACGTAGAGGATTCGGATGACTACAAAACAGCCATATCTGATGCACTGGAGCCGGATTCTAAAGTAGTGACCTATAGCACCAAATTCCTTCTAGACGGAATGCAGGTTAAATTGAGGTGAGTGGCGTGAGTGAAGCAAAAATTCATAAATATTCATATAGAACTGTCTTAACCTTTATGACCATTTTCATATGTCTTTTTTTGGTGTCCTTTAGTATAGCCCCGGCTTTCCTTGAAAATTACGGTGGTAAGGCAGAGAGACTGGAAATGTTACTTGACAGGAATTATAAAGACGCCTCAAACCTGATAAGGCCTGATCATGTCCGGCAGATGGAGGAAGAGGATCCTGACTGCGATATTGTATACATGAATTACATAGCTTCCACCGTAGCTGCCAGGGGGATGAGCTACTCTGCGACTGCTGTTGTAACTTCATGGAAATATCCGCTGCTGTTTAAAATGGACATGATCAGGGGAGCCTTCTTTACTGAGGCGTCTGCACAAAAAGGAAGAAATACTGCTGTCATCAGTGACACTCTGGCTGAGAAGCTGTTCACAACCTATGATGTAGTTGGTAATGAGATAACACTTTTGGGTCAGAAGTATAGCATTGTGGGAGTGTACAAGAACAACAATTCTCTTATTTCCTTCCTTAACTCGGATGGGGTTGAAAAAGTATTTATCCCCTTTGAGAGTGTTCTAGATCCAAAGAAAGACCCGGTTGAAGATTTGGTCGTTCAGGGTGGAGTGTTGGCAGGTGAGAAATTCCGTCAGTATCAACTGGAGAATAATCTCAGAGAAAATTACTATATTAATACCGGGTTATATCAAACAACAGACTATTATGAAGCTAGTGTTTTGATTGACCAGTTTTCTAGAATACTGCTTCTTTTGATAGGTGTTGGGCTTATATTTGAACTACTTAAGCAATACAGGAAAAGTGTAGCAAATTATACAGGCAATTTGAAACAGAGTTTTGGGAGTGAGTACCTTGGGGATATGCTAAAACAGCCTAGGCTTGCTTATTTTCAAATTGTGCCTGTTACCTTAGCTCTTGCAGCATTTATTACGTGTATTTTACTTATAGTAAGGTTCAGTTTCTATATACCTAATAGCTTACTCCCTCAGGATAACATTTTTGATTTCGGCTTCTACTGGGATAAAATAAAGGAAGCAATTTATAGCAGTAATAGTATTACCGGTTTTGCAGCAAGTCAGCTTTCTGTAGAGTACTCAACCGCCCTTAAGCTTTCGGGAGTACTTGCTTTGCTTTCTGCAGTCGGACTCCTGCTGGTTTTATGGGGGCTTAGACTTTTTAGGGAGCTGAATAAGGGCTGGAAATCGAAATTAACAGTTTTACTGATTGCTGTTAGTGCGGCAATTATAATATACACAATTATATCCATTGCTTTCGGAATTAATTGGCATATACCAGGTAAGGAATTATTATTGATAATGGCTTACCTATCTGTAAAAACCTGTACTACTTAATTTTTTCATCAAGAATATCCCCTATAATTTCTGCGTAGAGTGCCCCTTCGTGCTTTTGCAAGCGTTTCACTATATCTTTCCTATAGTTATTATTATCTAAAAGTTTGGTCTTAAGCTTGTTTTTATAGTTATCCAGTCCTGCTTGAGCCTCAGAAAAATTAGGGAATAGGACTGTTTCGCAATTATCGCTGTAAACAAAGGTATTTACAGCATCACCCTTTATTGTAATCCACATGCCGTCAGAAGTAGTCTCAATAAATTTAGCCTTAAGAATTACGCCTTCTCTGGTATCGATATAGCAAATTTTTTCATTTTCCTTAAACATAATTATGCCCAGCACAGCATTTCACAAGGTGAAAATAGAAATGGCAATTACTGGCTACCTCCTCTATTTATTTTTATTAGCCTTTAAACCTTTTATAA
Organism: Bacillota bacterium; assembly: GCA_023436515.1. Classification (GTDB taxonomy): domain Bacteria; phylum Bacillota; class Clostridia; order Acetivibrionales; family DSM-1351; genus Ruminiclostridium. Next base: position 2,323 of record JAEZIV010000309.1, on the reverse strand, counting down.
AAGCACAGTTGAATTGCAGATGATGTATATTCCTACTAATATTATATTCCTATTCCTTTATCCGGTCATGCAATTTCCACTATTTTAATTTAGTGCAAGTATGTTTCATAATTGAAGTGTAGCTTGACTTAGCTTTAAATTAGTGTATACAATAATTGGTAACAAATAATTATTCTAAAGGAGAATCCAATTTGATTCAAAGGCTTGTAACAGAAAGACTTATTATTATTCCTATGACACATTCAATGATTTGCAGTGTTCTGAGCGGTAACAACGATATGTATATGAATATGGGCATAAATAACAATGGGAAGTGGCCCTTGCCTGACACAATGGATATTCTGCACTTTATAAAGGATAATATGAATAAAAATGATGTTGTCAGCGGATTTGACGTATGGATGGTTGTTAAAAAGGACGGTATGACTGTCATAGGAGACGCTGGTTTTAAAGGGGAGCCAAACGAAGCTGGGGAAATTGAAATAGGCTTTGGCTTGATTCCTGAGGAGCAGCAGAAGGGCTATGGTTATGAATTGGCCTGTGCGCTGATGGATTGGGCAGCACAACAGGCAGAAGTAAAAATCATTAAAGCTGATTGCTTGCTTGATAACATCGGATCTAAAAAGCTATTACAAAAATGCGGGATGTCCGAGGTATCAAGAGATAGCGAATTGATATACTGGGAAAAGAGGATAATAGAATAGTAGCTTATTAAAGCACTAATCTGTGTGACAATTTCTATAGCTTATTTAAGGGGAATACAACAACTATGCGAAGTGAAAAGGAAATGCTTGACCTTATTTTAGGTGTTGCAAAGGCTGACCCTAGTGTAAGAGCAGTTTTGCTCAATGGTTCCAGAGCTGATAAAGCCATTGCAAAAGACTGTTTTCAAGATTATGATATCGTTTATATTGTCACAGAGGTAAGACCTTTTGTAAGTTCTCCGGAATGGATAAATGTCTTTGGAGAGCGTATGATAATGCAGCTACCGGTTGATTGGCACAACCACCCCTATGACTACAATAGCAACAAGCCCTTTGTATACTTGATGCAATTCAAGGATGGTACCAGAATTGATTTAACAATCTGTACTGTAGAGGACCTGAAGCTAAATGCTGAACCAACGGTGGTTTTGTGTGATAAAGAAGGCATTCTGTCCGACTTTCCTGAGACAGACAGTGAGTACTATTATATCAAGGCACCTTCCGGAAAGCAGTTCAGCGACATTTGTAATGAGTTTTGGTGGCTGTGCCCCTACGTTGCAAAGGAGCTGTGGAGGGAAGGGCTTCCCTTAGCCAAGAGCATACTGGAGCAGGATATACGCCATCAGCTATATGAAATACTAAACTGGTCAATTGGTATTGAAAATGATTTCAAGGTCAACCCGGGTAAAAGAAGTAAGCATTTAAAACAGTATCTTTCGGCTGAGGATTGGTATCAATATGAGCAAACATTTCCTATCCTGACTGAGGAAAGCATATGGGATTCACTTTTTGCCATGTGTGATTTGTTCAGGAAGAAGGCTCTGCAGGTAGCCTGCTTTTTTAACTATACCTACCCTCTGGAGGAGGATGAAGCTGTGTTGGAATATCTGAAGCATGTCAGGCAGCTCCCTAAAAATGTTCAAACCATATATTAGTGCGCTGTGGGAGCCTACCTTCGTTAAAAGCTAACTAGTTCACGAGGAATAATGAAAGCGGTGCCGAGTTAATCTCAGACACCGCCTCTTTTAGTTCAACGCCTTTTCTAAGGGCACATAAGTTCAAGTAGCACCCACCTGCGAAATGAGAAGTATGCTGTCAGGGTTGCCACAAGCCCAAATTATCTGCTTTCAAGCTGCAGCAATTGGCTTTTAGGCAGTTCTATTACAGCTTTAAAAAGATCCCCATCAATATTTATTGAAAAGCTTCCGCCCTGAAGCTCAGTTAGGCTTTTGGCGATAGAAAGCCCAAGCCCCGATCCCTCACTGTGGCGGGAGGTATCGCCTCGCTTAAACCTTTCCATAAGTTCCTCAGGGTCAACATTTAACTCATAAGCTGAAATGTTTTTAAGGATAATTTGGACATTTCCGCCAGCCTCAATAACATCCAAATAAACTCTTGAACCTGAGAGAGCATACTTAAATACATTTGATAAAAGATTTTCCATGACTCTCCAGAGCAATTTACCATCTGCATATACACAGGCTTTATCTGATGGAAAGCTGGTTTTAATAGTAAGTCCAGATGCTTCAATTTTATCTGAAAGCTCTCCAAGACCTTGTGAAACCAAAGCCTCTACATTAATATTCTCTAAGTTTACAGAGATGTTCCCGGAGTTGGCC
>JAEZIV010000369.1 GCA_023436515.1 Bacillota bacterium | reverse complement strand
ACACAAAGCTTTTTTGTAAAGCTCACGGATCACTCAGCTCTCAAGGCTGATATAGACACGTCTGGTGCTTAAAAAAAGGGACTCATCAAATCTGAAGTACACCTCCAATAGTTAGATTTTTAATTCCAACATCGAGGTACGCTTCACGACTTTTTAAGTCCCCTCTCTATTTATTCTATAACACTGCTCTATTCATACCGCAAGGATTCAATAGGATCAAGGTCAGCTGCTCTTTTGGCAGGGTAGACTCCAAAAAGCAGTCCCAGTGCAACAGAGCCCAAGAATGCTAGAATTACCACAACTCCATCCACTGTGGGAGGAATACTTATTGCTGAGGATATTACAAAGCCTGCAAGAACACCAAGGAGTATACCCACCGAACCGCTTATACCGGTAAGAATAATTGACTCGGTTATAAATTGGATGACTATATCCTTCTTTTGCGCTCCAAGTGCTTTCCTTACACCTATTTCCCTTATACGCTCGGTAACAGAAACCAATAGAATATTGACAATACCTATTCCTCCCACTACCAGTGTTATTACGGCTACTACCAGCAGCACTGAGGATACTATGCCAAGAATGGAATTCAGCTGTTCCTGCAACTCCGATAAAAATTCAACATAGTACTTATCCTTGTTCCCGTCCTTCTGTTCAATAATTCTGATAACCCTATCAGCAATTTTCTTCAAAGCTTCAGGTTCTCTTTCTTCAACGGTAGCATAGATATAGTTCAGTTGATCGGTCCATGGGACATTAGCCTGAAGAGTAGTCAAAGGTATAACCAGTGACACACTTTGACTTTCATACATCATCATATCACCAAAAATCGAATCTTCCTTTTTCTCAACACCTATGACAGTTAAATTCAGAGAGGTTCCTGAGCCTAATTTAACCCTGAGCTTCTTACCAATGGGATTTTCATCCTTAAAATTCGCTTTTGCAAAGTCCTCTTTAATGACAACTACATTAGATCTCATTGTGTTATCTATCTCGTTGATCATTCTTCCCTGGGACAATTCAGTGGGCATAATCTCATTGTATTGCCCTGAAACCCCTGTGATGCTTGCATTTCTGGTCTTGTCTCCCAACCTTATTGTACCAGATCCGCCCATAGCTGTACCCACATGCTTGATTTCTTCGACCTTGCTCATGGCCTTCATATCATCATTCTTAAGAACATCATTTGATGTTATACTTCCTGATTTATATGATATTAACAGAACATTAGCTCCGATTTTTGCAAACTCGCTATCCATGTATCTTTGTGTCGCATTTCCTATGGCGACTATAGTGATAACCGAAAAGACACCCATTACTATTCCCAGCATGGTTAGTATAGAACGGAGCTTATTGGCACGAAGGCTGGATAACGCTTGTTTAAAGCTCTCAATAATATTCATTATCTTTACCTGCCTTTATTTTTCCACGATTTTAACTCTGGCTCCATCCTTATATGTAGCTCTGGGATTCAATACTACAAGGTCACCTTCCTTGACATCACCCTTTTTAAGCTCTGCATGCATATCTGAGGTAGTTCCTATTTCTACTCCCACTTTTTTCATAGTTTGCTTATCGCTGCTTATGACATATACAAAGTTATTACCATCCTTATCGGGACTAAGCATATCAAATTGTACAGTTAATATATTTTTTATATCTACCGTCTTAATATCGCAGTTTACTGAAATGCCCGGCTTGATTGCTTCGGTAATATTATCTATACTGACTATTACCTGTATGGATGTCTCCTGACCTCCTGAATTTGTCATGTTTGTATTTGCCATAGGAGATACGCTTTGAACCTTACCCGTGATCTTTTCATTTTCAGGGATGGAATCACCGGTTATATCTACAGATTGTCCTGGCTTGACAAGCTTAGCATTATACTCGTTAATATTGAGCTTCACCTCAAGCTTATCAGGATTTACAACTGTGAATACAGGCTGTCCGCTTGGGGTAAATGAGCCTTCCGTAACGTTAATGCGTGACACAATTCCATCCATAGAGCTAAACATTGCTTCACTGTATTTCTTGAGCTTATTCTCCAGATCCTTGATATTCAGCTCTGTGGTTTGAATAGCCACTTCCTGTGCTTCTACATCTATTTGCTTTGAGCTTAGGGACTGATTATTTGTTTTTGAAGTGCTTATAACTGATTCCTTCTGGGCTTCAAGATTCAGCTTTGCGTTATTCAGTGCGGCTTCGGCATCCTTTAATGCTGATTGAGAATTGTCCAGCTCACTTTTTGAAATAGCCTCTGCTTCATAAAGAGCCATATTATCATTGTAATTTTTTAAAGCAGTATCATAGGTTCTTTGAGCAGATTCCACACTGTTTTCGGCCACTTTTAATGAGTTCTGCACCGATGCAACACTGACAGTGGAATCCATAAGCTTTAACTTTTTTAGAGTAAGTTCCTGTGTTCTCTTTTGAAGCTTAGCCTGTTCAAGCTGAAGGTTTAATGCGTCAAAATCAAAATCAGCCAGCTTCTGCCCTTTCTTGACTATGTCATTTTGTTTTACATAAAGCTTAGTTACTTTTAATGGTGAATCTATGTAAGCTTCTGACTTTTCAACCTCTGATACTGTACCGTTGGTTGAAATATATGAACTGATGTTATCCTTCTTAATTTCTGCTGTATTTACTGTGAAAACCGGCCCTTTTCCCGCCGAACCGGCATTATTAGTTATACCAACCGCGACCAGGGCCACGACAAGTACACCAACAGCTACCCCAATTACAATTTTCTTTTTCATTTATTCTTTACCCTCCAAATATGTACTAAATATTACATCATTGCCGCTGCAGCCCTTACCTCACTAAATCCGGCAACCAATGCCAAAGCGATAAAAGTACATGCGATAATAATATATACCTTTTTCTTGCTTAGTTTGCTAACTGTCACAATTCCTATTGAAATGACTATGTACATCCAGATATTGAAAACATCAAAGCTCTTTGCCATACCGTATATGAAGCTGCCCTTCATTTCAGGAATTAGTGCTGCAAGTGATGTGTAGCTTACATCAGCGTATGAACCTGTAAGTTGAGTCACAATGATAAAAGGTATGGTAGCTAAAAGTGAGATAACTGAGGTATAACTAAATATTGAAAGATAGTGCTTAAAGGTGCCCTGACCCTTTAATAGCTTAAAAACAACCCATACTACAAGAGCTTCCACAAGAAGAACAACCCCAATAGACACGCTCCCCAGGAAGGGTGAGGCTATAGCCATGACGTCCACATAGC
>JAEZIV010000283.1 GCA_023436515.1 Bacillota bacterium | reverse complement strand
GATGTACTCTGTGACTTCAAGTAGAAATTGCTCCTTCATCCTATCAGCCAGCCCATTTCTAAACTCCTCTGTCTGAAGAATATCCAAACCCTCTTCAACATTAAAAGCATTTTCAACTATACTGATTTCATCAAGTTCCTTTTCAATTTCTCTTTCTTCACAACTTTCACGGGCTAATTTTAGACTTTCAATTATAGGCTCTTCAGTATTTTCATTTTCAAATTCCAAATATCCGGTACCGTTTTCATTTATAGTTTCTTGATTTTTTATTTTGCTAAATAAGTTAGAAATATATTCATTTAAGAAGTCCGCAGATAGAAGTAGGCTGTCAATTAGTTCCGTATTCACCTTTACTTTTTTCTTCCTTATGGCTTCCAAAGTGAACTCAATTTCGTGGCTAAGGCTTGTCATTTTAGCAAGCCCTACATAAGAAGATCCACCCTTTATAGAGTGAACTCTTCTAAATATATTGTTCAGCAACTCAGTATCATCAGAGTGAATCTCAAGTTTTAGAATTTCCTTTTCCAGCCCTTCAAGGCATTCCATCCACTCATCAATAAACATTTTTACTACATCAATATCATCTACATATATTCTGCTTCCCATAGTATACACTCCTTTACCCTAAAGAAGACTTCTGATAGTTTTAACCAGTTTTTCAGGGTCAGTTGGCTTTACCAGATGTATTCTGCCAACTGGTTCTTCGCATCGCAACCCAGTTTTATTTTCTTCAGTTGATATAATAATAATCGGAATATTGATTCCATGTTCGCGAATATTCCTTATAAGTTCATAACCATCCATTTTGGGCATATTTATATCTGTTACGACCAGTTGGTAGTCCTCTCTTAGTAACTTTTCCAATGCTACTACACCGTTTTCGGCAGTTCCAACTTGATATCCAAACATCTGTATAATGTAGCCATGAAAATTTCTGACCATTTCTGAGTCATCAACTACTAGAATTTTCTTTTTAGGTTTCTGTGTCATACTAGTTCCTCCGTTCATTTAGGTCTTGAATATATGATGGTATCACCTATTCTTTGTACCTTATAGGCCGATGATATCCTTCCTACTGATTCCGAATGACCTAGAAAAATAAACCCACCGGGATTTAAAGACCTATAAAAACTTGATAAAACGTTCCTTCTGGACTCATCATCAAAATATATCAGGCAATTCCGACAGAAAATAAAATCACATCCATTGATATTACTCATATCCTTTTCATCAAAAAGGTTAATCCTCTTAAAGGTAATAGGCTTTCTGACATTCAGATTTATTAGGTGTTTATCATGGCGTACTGTGAAGTATTTTTCTAAGTATTCAATCGGTACATCCTTTACAGACCTTTTTTCATAAAGTCCGATCTTTGCGTATTGCAAAACCTCAGTGTTGATATCGGAAGCAAGTATCTGAACTTCCCATTCTTCATATTTGTCCAGCATTTCTTGCAGTATTATGGATAGAGTGTAAGGCTCCTCACCTGTAGAGCATGCAGCACACCAGATTTTGATTTTTTTCCTGTTCTGATTTTCCTTTTCAAATAGAGGAAGGACATCCTCTGCAAAGTTACGCAATTGTGGGAAATCACGGAAAAAGTAAGTTTCATTGACAGTGAGATCATTTATCAACTGGTCAAATTCCGAGTTATCCTCAGCGAATTTCAACAGAATGTAATACTCATTCAGGTTATCTACTTCAAGAATTTCCGCACGCTTTTCTATTCTTTTTTGCACGAAATACTTCTTATTGTATTCATAGAAAATTCCTGTTTTTTTGTATATCATTTTAATAAACTTATTGAATAACTCATCCGATAACATCATTCCATCACCTCTGCTTCACATATAGCTTCTGCAGCCGCTTCTCTTACCTCTGCTATTTGATCATTCAGCATGTTTTGAAGTGTGTGCTTAGCATTGATATTATCAAAAAAACCCAATGAACGTGCTGCTGCTATCCTAGTTGGAATGCTGCTGCTATTTGCAGCATGCATCAACATTTTTAATGCACTGTCACTATTGAATTTGTAAATATTAGAGACAATCTCCATTTTGTTTAATTCATCATATTCATTGTTATATAGTTCAGTTAATAGTTGTAAGCTTCTTTCATCCACTATCTTGCTCAAGGCTTTAATTGTCCTTCTTCTAACTTTCGGGGATGGGTCATTTACCATGGTAATCATGTATTTATAAAAATCATTATGGGGTGAATATTCCATAATATCTATTAAACCAGTCCTGACATTCTCATTCATACTGTCCATTCTAGAATATAGATGCTTCTGCCCTTTATCAGAATTAATTCTAAATAGAACCTCCAGAGCTTCCATACTTTCTTCCTCTGAAGTACGACTTATAAAATCCTCAAGAAGTTCTGTATTAACCTTGTCGGGAATTTGAACAAGTATTTGGACGGCTGATGCTCTCACTTTTTTGTTTTGATGTTCAAGTCTTAAAAAAAGATTGTCTATATCTGAGGATAGAATTTCACTTGAGTTCTCTGAAGCATTAATACTTGATTTTTCACCAGGAGCATCTGGCTTTAAAATTAGTTCTGAAGCCTTTGTTATGCTAAATTCTTCCATGACCCTGATAGCCATTTCAGATATTTTTTTATCCCCTGATATACAAAGGGGCTGAACTGTATCAACAGAATCCTGCAACTTTCTATTTAAAACCAATTCCAGGCCCATCACGACCAATTCGGGCACTCCACTGTCCAGCATATCCTTTACAATAAAGTCCGGAATTTCTTTCATGCTTATTAGCAAATCAAAAAGCTTTTCTGTAATGAATTCTTCACCTTTATAAAAATCATATATTTCCTTGAGATTATGAAGAAACCTGTAAATTCTCAGTTGAATAAATGCGGTCATAGAAATAAACAGGACTCTAGAATCCTTATAATCCCATTTATCCTCGATAATTTCCTCAAGTTTCAAAGCTATGTTTTCAGGAAGACTATAGATTCTTTTATTTACAATTAAACTACATAATCCAAATATAAGATTTGAGTCATCAATACTGAATTCCTTTGAATATTCATCTATAATTAATTCAATATCATCGTAGGAGCCAATAGTTCCAAGAGCTCTTACGTATGTATTCATCAAAATATTCATCTCAATTTCTGTCGCATTTAATGAGAATAGCTTTTTTGATACGATAGGTGAATAACCCTTTAGATCGAGACATTCAAAGGTTCTCAAAAGTGCATTAATAATCCAAATACTATGTGTTTTGTGGAACATATCCAGCAGCTTATCCGAAGCTTCATTATATGATTGAGCAGCAATAACCTCCAATGCGGCTTGCACAACATTTTCATCCGGATCATCAAGAGCTGACAATGCAATTTCACAGCTTTGTTTTCCAGTTATATCTTTAATTGCGTCTAATGCAAACTTACGAATGTTTCTATCCTTGTCTGTAACCTTCTCTTTTAATACCGGTATTGACTTTTCATCCAGTGTGATAAGAATTTCAATTGCAATATTTCTTATATAGGGATTTTCAGAATAAAGCAGCTCGGAGACAAACTCAGCTGTACGCTCATATTTCATATTTCCAATTTTTTTGGCAATTGTCTCTTGTTTATATCTTTCCTTTTCTATAAGCAGGTTTGTGATAAGAATCACAGCTGCCTGCTCATTAAATCCCGAATTGCAGCTATTCATAATGCACATCCTTTGCAACTTTACTTAATTTGAGGGAGAATTCTTCTCTGCTAAGCATATTTGTTACCGCATCTATTTCGGTTTTATATACACTAAATTCCGCCAATGGCTTTATCGAGTCAAAAATATTTATTATTCTTCTGGAGTTTGAACCATTCGCAATAAAGCACATTTCCACGTTGTTAGCCTTCAACCGTTGTTTTAACTCAATTAATTCTCCTATTTCGCTTTCATGTACAATAGTCAACTCACTGGTATCTATAAAGACAATAAAGATTGACAGCATTTGCTGTAACTCAATAAAAGCCTTCAACTCCTTTATAAGATCATGTTCTCCAGGTTTGACTGTTCTGAAGAGCTGTTTTCCCTTTACGCTAAAGCAAACACTATCTTGCTTGACATTGCTCGGGACTAGATCAACAACATTTATCTTTTCTACATAAAAAATATCAAAGCACTTATATAGCTGTACCTCTGTAAGATCAGTACAAATAATGATTTCGTAGGTTTTAACTTCATCTCCCGTTGACAATCCTGAAAAATACTCATCTGAGACACTTGAGTACACAAGAGTTCCTATATCCCCAACAATTTTTAGGATCATAATAAGGATTGTAGATACCATAGGGGCATCATCTTCTATGAAAAAAGTTATATAGTACTTATTTTTTTCTTTAGGCTTATTACATGTTAAAGAGGAGATTATACCAGTACCTTTTTCAACAATAACTGTCTTTTCCTCTACCTTCTTATTTGACTTGATATAGACATCAGCACTTTCACAAATTCTGGATGAAGTACTAACCAGATGCTCCATATCCCCTTTTGAGATAGGTTCTCTTTTAATTTGAAGCATCTTATTAACAGTATCCATCCCTTCAAAACAGAGTGACACTATGCTTTGGTCAAAAAGGATAGAACCATTTCTGGCACAGTCAAGCAGATCTTCTATCTTATGCATCAGGTTTCCTATATCTTCATAACCGACTATATGTGAAGAGCCTTTAATTGTATGTACTATTCTGAACAGCTCATTTACATCCACAGGAGAATAATTCGTCTCGAGCTTAATGATGCACTCCTCTGCCTTTTGCATTAGTTCCTCGGTTTCATCTAAATAAGCTTGGAGCATACTATCCATTCAAACCACCTCCTTAACTTGATTCAGAATAAATTATTTAATTATTTGTATAATGGACTCTCTCCATCTTTCAAGCTTTTCAATAGAATAATCGATAATATGAATCACATCTTCGATACTTTTAAAAGGCTTGAGTATATAGTCATTAGCACCATACTCCAGAGAGCGCAACGTTTTATCCATTGTAGAATATCCTGTCATCATTATGACCTGTGTAAGTGCATCAAAGCTTTTTATTTCTTTTAACAGCTCGATACCATCCATTTCCGGCATTACAATATCTGTAAGCACTATGTGATATTTGTCTCCTTTTACTTTACAATAAGCCTCAGCTGCACTTTGTGCAGTGTCTACGGTGTAGCCCTCGAGCTTCAAATGATTCTTCAGTGTGCAAATAATTCCTTCCTCATCATCTACTATAAGAACTTTATATTTTTGCTTCATTCCAGCCCTCCAATTCAGTTATCTATGTTTATTTGATATTCAGGCAAATATAGTATAAACTCAGCACCATGATTTACTTTACTTCTGACCTCTATTTTTCCGCCATGTTCATTAATAATTCCGTATACAATGGATAACCCAAGTCCTGTACCTCCCGAAGCCTGATTTGTTGTGAAAAGCGGGTCAAAAATTTTGTTAATATTTTCTTCGGAAATTCCACAACCATCATCCTTAATAGAAATTATTAATTTTGAGTCTTCAGATCTTTTTACTCCAATCTCCACTCTCCTATTACTTATGGAAGCTAAGGCTTTGATAGCTGTTAGGGAATTCATAAACAAATTTACAAATATTTGTTCAATTTGTTGGCATG
>JAEZIV010000169.1 GCA_023436515.1 Bacillota bacterium | reverse complement strand
TCTCAACCTATGCTGTTCCTATGATAATTGGTGAAATAAGAAGGTATTTAAGAGACAATAATTCCATCAGAGTCAGCAGATCTTTAAGGGATATAGCTTATAAAGCTTTACAGGCAAAGGAACGATTGACAACAAAAAACTCAAAGGAGCCGACAATTGCAGAGCTTGCTGCAGAGCTTCAACTGCCGAAGGAGGATATTGTTTTTGCTCTCGACGCCATCCAGGATCCCATATCTTTGTTTGAATCGGTATATCATGATGGTGGGGATGCTATTTTTGTAATGGACCAGGTTAGTGATGACAAGAATGTCGATGAAAACTGGCTTGAGACAATAACACTTAAGGAAGCAATGAGAAAGCTTAATGATAGAGAAAAGCTAATCCTAAATCTGAGATTCTTTGAGGGTCGAACCCAAATGGAGGTTGCAGATGAGATCGGAATTTCCCAGGCGCAGGTATCGAGACTGGAAAAAACTGCCCTGATGCACATGAAGAAGTATATTTAACATTGCTGACAAAGGGGCTAGCAGTAGGTTAACAGCACAAAATATGTATACAAAAGTCAATTAATCGGGTAAAATGGATATTAATTATACTGTATTCCTGTTTTACGGAGGATAAAACTATGAAATGTCCATTTTGCGGTTTTGTAGAGGATAAGGTCATTGATTCCAGACCAACCGATGAGGGTTCTGCAATCAGAAGAAGAAGGGAATGCATTAAGTGTTCAAAAAGATTCACAACCTATGAAAAGGTTGAAAGTCTTCCCTTGATGGTTATTAAAAAGGATAAATCCAGGCAGCCCTTTGAAAGGGAAAAGCTTATGAACGGTCTTTTAAGAGCTTGTGAAAAGCGTCCTATATCAATCAACGATCTTGAAAAAATGGTTGAAAGTATTGAAACCCAGCTTCATAATTCTCTTATCAGAGAGGTAACAACCGAGGATATTGGTGAGATGGTTATGGCAAAGCTGAAGAATATGGACGAGGTTGCTTATGTGAGATTTGCTTCAGTATATAGGCAATTTAAGGATATCAACACCTTTATGGATGAGTTGAAAAACCTTTTAAGGGATGATAAATAGCAGGAGCTCAGTATTTAGTAATCAGATGATAGCACAACCGAATAGAAAGGTTCTAAAAGGTCGCATTAGTATAAGGCGGCTTTTTTGTTTGAAGAAAGTTTATTATTTTAGTTCATAATATAAATTATTGGAAAAATGTAAAAAAATAGGTGGAATTATAAAGTATATATGATATAATAGCAGTAAATGTACCCTATTGGGAGCATACTTCCTAATTTTTCGAAGTCAAGTCTACGCAGGTAGCTACTTTTCAAATGACAATTCGTTAGCAATATATTCACAGAGCAGCTTTTTCAGCAATAAATATATTAGATTTATTTTGTATAGGCTTATTTTGCTGTACCAAGTTTATAGCAGACGAATAAATGCTGCTGAAGAGTACACCTATGTAAACCAAATTAAAAGGAGATACCATTATGAAAACCTTTTTCAGAAGTATTCTAGCTATAATTCTTTGTCTTTCCTTTCTCTTAATATCAATAGTCCCGGTTGCTGCAGAAAATACCGATACAAGCAATACAACAACGGCAATGCGGATGCAGCCACTCCTTGATAAATATAAGGATCTCACACAATCGGTTTTGGACAGTGAAATGAAAAGATTCAGTGATGTTCCTAATCACTGGGGAAAGAACTATATTTCGAAAATATCTGCCCTTGAGATTATATCCGGTTACGGTACCACCTTTGGACCCAATGATAAGCTCCTTGCCGGACAGTACATATTAATGCTTGTAAGAACCATGGGTTTTACACCCGAAGTCCCCGTAGGTACTCCATATTACAAGCCCTTTGTTGATATAGCCATAAAGGAAGGCATCCTTAAAAAGGACGAAATAAAGGACTATATGAAGCCCATATCAAGAGAGCTTGCTGCAAGTCTTGCCAGGCGTGTAGTAGGTACCTATGAGGAAGTACCTCATGATTACTTTGTCCATGGTGACGATCTGGAGGGAAAGGGTGATAAAGGCTTTTTTGATAATGTATATGTAGGCTATCAGAAAACCAAAATGACTGAATGGACAACCATAAACACTAAGTACCTTCAGGATGTAATAGACTGCTACCGTATGGGTATATTGGCAGGCAGTAATAATAAGTTCAATCCTCAGTCAACACTGACCAGAGCTGAAGCCTCGGTTATAATCGTCAAGCTCCTTGACAAGTCTGCAAGGGTTGAGAGCATACCCGGTCCCAATGAAAGCTTTAAATTCACAAACCCAAAATCTATTGATGAGTTTAATTGTACCGAAGAATACGGAAGGTACGAGAATAAGGAATACACCATGTATAAGGGTATGTTCCCACTGATGGAGATATGGGATACAGCCTATGCAATGAATAAGAACTATAAGCTTATAAAGGGCGGAGCTTTTATAGATGGATATAATGAAAAAGATATGAGCTTTGGTCTTGGATGGTTTGTTGATGCTGAGACTGAAAAGAACTATAGATTTAATAATCCCTATGGCCTTATTGTTCC
>JAEZIV010000128.1 GCA_023436515.1 Bacillota bacterium | reverse complement strand
CCGGTATTGAGATAATGTCTCCGGGCAGGTTTCCGGTTTTTATTCTGGAGCTGTTAACAGGTTTAGCTTTACCGGTGCTTGTAATTTTTATAGTAAGCGAATTGTTTGCCGCTGAGTTTAAGGATTTAACGATAAAAAATCTGTTTGCATTACCTGTTACCAAAAGTATAATATATTTAGGGAAGCTGCTGGCAGGTGCTGCATTATTAGCTACTATTCTACTGGTTTTGGCATTTTCAGGTCTGCTTGTAACCGCAATAATAAGCGGAATCGCCGCTTTTGCATATGTGGGTAGTATTTTAATCAGCTATATGGGAGCGTTTGTTTATCTGGTAACGGTAATGGTGATAGTCTCCTTTTTTACTTTGCTGACAGGAAGCCCTAACATGTCTATTGCTGTAAATCTGCTTATTTGGATTGTTACAGGCGTAGCAGGCACCTTTGTCACCTCAGTCAGGCCCTACCTGCCCACAAGCTTTTCAAATTGGTACCAGCCCATTGTAAATCAGACCAATGTTGCAGCTGCTGTTCCAGAATTGCTATTCATCCTTTCATATTGCACCTTATTTACAGTAATAGGCTTGATAATATTTGAACGGAAAGAAGTGTAAACCATGTCACTTAGGCTGAAGCTGATAATCACATATATCCTTATGCTTATTCTGACCGTAGCCATTGTAATAATCTTTGGAGTAGGGATAATTACTCTTGCCATGGGCCAGGCAGTCAAGGGTTTTATTGGTGATCAGACCGAAGTATCAGCAGCAAGCCAACTGGTGGATCTTGTTGTAGATTTGAGATATACGGAAAAATATTATCCCAAGCTTCTTGAGGATGCTAGCTTTGCTACTAAGCTCGCAGAGAAGGTTGAACCCTTTAAGGGCTTTGTTGTTGTTAAAAATCGAGAGGGGTATACAGCCTTTGGAGAAACGGTTACAGGGATGGAGCTGTATAATGGCCTCGCAGAAAATGGAAGAGATGCACATGTGACGGGGAGAGCTGAGTATGTAGGTCAGCATAATCTTCATTTGGGAGAGAATAAGCTGGAGTGGAATAATGAGCAGTACTTCTTTATAAATTATAATATTTCAGATTCACTAGATTATTATTTTATCTTTAAGAATCCCAGTCCGGCTAAGGTTTTCGGTAGAGGCAGCTACATTGTTTTCAGCGTACTGCTGCTGTTGGCCCTTATTATAATCGGTCCTGTTCTATGGATAGTTACACGTGACATTGTAATACCTCTCAAAAAGCTGGATAAATGTGCCCGGGAAATAGCCCGGGGCAATCTTGATGTTACTCTTAAGGCAAATTCAAATAATGAGATAGGAAGCGTTATCCGCTCATATGAAATAATGAGGTTAGAGCTTAAAAAGTCCATAACCAGACAGCTTCAAATGGAGGAAAGCAGAAAGCAGCTGCTGTCAGATATAACCCATGATCTGAAAACGCCCATTACATCTATAAAGGGCTATATACAGGGGATTCGTGACGGTGTCGCCAAGGATGAGGAGAAGCTGTCAAAATATCTTGATGTTATCTATACCAAAACTCAGGATATGAATGCTATGATCGACGATTTGTTTTTGTTTTCCAAGCTTGATTTGGGGAAGGAACAATTTAATAAGGACAATATTGATATATTGGATTTCTATGAGAACTGCTTACAGGAACTTAGGCTTGAGCTGCTCGGAAAAGAAGTGGAACTGACAGCCCAATGTGATGTACCTCCGGATTTCAAGGTGCTCATGGATTCACAAAAGATTAAGCGAGTTATACTTAACATAATAAATAATTCTGTAAAGTTTATGGATAAAGAAAAAAAGGTTATAGGCATGTCTATTTCCGAAAATAATGGGCTGCTCACAGTAAGATTAAGGGATAACGGGATTGGAATTGAAAAAGAGGAGCTTGATCGGATTTTTGAACGTTTTTACAGGACAGACCCCTCCAGAAATAGCAACTCCGGTGGTTCGGGACTGGGACTTGCTATTGCAAAGCAAATAATTGAGCAGCATAAGGGAACAATTCGAGCAGACAGCCAAAAGGGCCAATGGACTGAAATTACGTTTGAAATTCCTCATGGGCAGATAAATGAGAATTAAGCATTTTGAGAGGTATTATGATTAAAAAAAGAATCTTGGTTATTGAAGATGATTTTGCTATCGCAGAGCTGGAAAGAGACTATTTGGAGATAAACGGTTTTCAGGTGCTGCTTTGTCATGACGGAAAAAGAGGACTTGAGCTGGCCCTGAAGGAAACCTTTGATTTAGTAGTCTTAGACCTTATGCTGCCTGAAATTGATGGGTTTGAGGTGTGCAGGAGGATTCGGGATCAAAAGGAAACCCCTATACTGATGATTTCGGCCCGGAAGGATGATATTGATAAAATCAGAGGTCTGGGTCTGGGCGCTGACGATTATCTTACAAAACCCTTTAGCCCCGGTGAAATGGTGGCACGAATAAAAGCACATATAAGCCGCTTTGAAAAGCTCAGCGGCTCGGGCAGAGCTCACAAGCAAAACGAAATAGCCATAAGAGGTCTTATTATCAATCTCGATGCAAGGCGTATTACCTTGAACGGAGAAGAGATATTCCTGACAACAAAGGAGTACGAGCTGCTTCTTTTCCTTGCCCGGAATCCAAATCATGTATTCACTAAAGAGGCTCTCCTCGAAAAGGTGTGGGGGATGGATTATTTTGGGGATAGCGCAACAATAACGGTACATATAGGAAAGGTAAGAGACAAGCTGGAGAAGGACAGGGAAAACGATCAGTTTATTGAGACAATCTGGGGTGTGGGGTATCGCTTCAAGGTATAAGGCAGCAATAATAAGACAAAATCTATATGGAAATACATTTTACATAGCGCTCCTGCAGTATGTCGGTGATAAAAAAATGCCCGGCATAGCCGGAGCATTTTTAGGGGGTTAAAATGTGTATTGTGGGGTCAGTTATATTAATTACCTGATTTGCATTTTCTTATACATTATTTCTTAATTTTTGTAGTTTAAAGCTCTGAATCATAATGCTATAATTGTGTAATTACTAATTTTATGAAACAAAAATACTTTAACTACGTACAATTATGAAAGTGACTTATGCATATATTTAATTAAGTATATATTAAAGTGTGGGGGATTTACGTGAAAAAACGAATATTAGCCATCGTGCTCGTTTTGATATTTATATTTGCATCATCAACAGAAGCAGCTGCTAAGCTCAGATCCTTTAGCGGCAGCAGATCCTTTTCGAAATCTTTCAGCCGCAGCTACAAGGGCTCTTCCAAAAGCGGGGGACTGTTTGGTTCGTCAAAATCAAAGAGCAGCACAAGCAGCAGCTCAAAAAGCACCGGAGCGAGAAGTATACCAGGCACCTCAAAGACTTACAGTGGCTCATCGGGCTCTTCAGCTAAAAGCTTCTCAACAAAGTCTGCTTCAAAAAAATATACATATATGCAGGATGCTTATAAGAAGCAGGTTTCATCAAAAAACTTTAATACTTATAAGCAGAAGCTGAATACTGAACAGCAAAAGGTTTATACTGACACCCTGAAGAGAGATTATGGTACTGGCTCCAAGAGAATGAACTTCGAGGATGCTATGAAGACCAGGACCTCAAGGATTAATTCCTTTGGAGGAAGACCTGTATTTATGAACATAAATACGGGCATGTTCTCCAATCCCTTCTCCTATGGCTATGCCTATGTAGGACCCTGGGATTTATGGTTCCTGATGAGGGCCTCGGAAATGTTCTGGTTTCACCATTGGAGTGAGATTTCCCCATACAAAAGCTACTTCAACCAACAGGAGTATGAGAAGCTGGAGAAGAGGGTGGAGGAGCTTGAAAAACAGGGAGTTCAAAGAGACCCAAATTATATTGAGCCCGGAATTGATCCGGATTTGCAGTTTTCCCAGCAGTATCAGGAGCAAAATGTCGATAAGATTTATTACACCGACAAGAATTCTATCGGCTTTGGAAACTCAGGAGGAACAGTAGTTATAATAATTATTACAGCTGTTGCTTTGGTTATTGTTATCAGGAAGCTTTCTAAACCAAAGCGTAAAAAATCTCATTACAGCAGAATTTATTAACCCTTGGGGGGCAACTTAAATGGAGGACATATGTTTGATTTCTTAAAGAAGAACAATGCTGAGGAAATACTGAATCCATTGAATGTCAATAAGAATTCCATGGTTGAATTCAACCTTAAGGAGTTGGAGCTTCAAGGCTT
This sequence comes from Bacillota bacterium, assembly GCA_023436515.1. Classification (GTDB taxonomy): domain Bacteria; phylum Bacillota; class Clostridia; order Acetivibrionales; family DSM-1351; genus Ruminiclostridium. The sequence goes on along the minus strand of JAEZIV010000128.1, from coordinate 996 downwards.
TTTTACCTTTGAAAAGATAATTCAGATGGAGGTGGGTAAACGCCCCTATACCAGGTATCTGATATTTTCAAAGGTGGATGAGTCGGAGTATATTTTTGAGGTGTACAGTCCCATGGAGGAAGCAGTTGCTCCTGAAACCTATATGTACTTTTTAGATGATACAGTACCTTTTTCCGAGGAGTTTTACAGTATTGTGGGTCAAAAGTACATAACCACTCCTGACGGCAGTGAGTATGAACGCTGCATAATGCCTGAAATGGATTACAGAATTGAGGGTACAAAGGGAACGGTAAAGGTTCTGGATTTGAATACCGGAAAGATCACCAGAAAGGTTGAGGTTGAGGTATGGGATTACCAAAGAGAGACCGAGGGTGTTATAGAGTACATGAATATTGAAATGATGAAGGATGATGGTCTTTTCAGAATATTTATAGGACAGAGGTTTGAGGGTGCACACTATAAAGTGTTTCAGGGCCTTGATAAAGATTAATTTTGTGGGGGAGATTGTATATGTTTGAATATTTAAGCTTTTTTGTGAAGGATTTAGCCTTTAGCTTTGTAATACTGACTGTAGGTTTCCTGCTGGGTTGGGTCATTTATAACAAAATCATTCTTAGGGATGTATGTCTGAAGGATGCTCTGTTTACAAGAGATAATCTGGCTGTATGGATAGAATTCATCGGTGCTTTTGTTTTTCCGGTACTATATCTTTCCGGACATGGAATTAAAGGCTCCGCCAGTGACAATATTTTTATTGACTTGGCAGTATGCCTTGGGTACGCTGTTTTTTACATAGCAATTTTAACTATATTGAGAATTTGTTCGAAGTATCTGGTCAACTTGATTAATGCCAGCGACAACCACGGTAAGGTTTGTCTGAACAAGGAAATCTGCGAGCAGAAAAACATCGGAGCCGCTCTTTTCTCGGTATCCCTTTCGGTGATTTTCATCAATATAATCAAACTAATTGATTTCATAGCTATTATTAACGGGCTT
>JAEZIV010000278.1 GCA_023436515.1 Bacillota bacterium | reverse complement strand
GACAACAATAGGTTTTCTCCTGATGAATTCCGGATGATTCTAAATAACATGGTATTTACAGAAAAAGAAAAGGCAGGAGAGTACCTGCTGATCTTGTGCTCTCAAGCAAAAAAGGAGAACTGGAATGGCGAAGAAATCGGCCAATATAGAGGTTTTAAGCTAAAACTAAAATATTCAATGTTCGGAGGTGAGAATAGCATGTTTATTACCGGTAATTATTCATATGAAGTAGAACTGAAGGGTAATGTCCTGGGGAATCTGACCAGGATAGATAATGCCCTCGAAGCGATAGAACATAAACTGACAAACTGTGAAAACCAGTTAACTCAGCTGACCCAGGATCTTGACACCGCAAAGGTGGAGTATTCCAAGCCCTGGAGGTTTGAGGAGGAATACAAAACAAAGCTTGCTCGCCAGGCTGAGCTGAACATCGAGCTGGATCTCAATAAGCAGGATGAAGTGGTAGGAGATGAAGCATCAGTAGAAGCTGAGAATGAAAAACCAGAACAAGTCATTTCTCCTCAGTATTCCAGTGATGCTTCTGAAGAAGATGAAGGGCTGGAGGTATAGCCGGAAAGGGGCTTGTACATATGGAACAGATAACTGATAAAGGGTTAAAGGAATTTATTAATGGTGAATTAACAAGAATAAAAACGGAAAGGAAAGAATTCACGAAGAAAAACAACTGGTTTGGAAAAAGCTATTTGAGTTGCTTAGTGCTGAAGATTGTACAGATAATCATGAGGAAAAGAGCAGATTTGAATTACTACATAGATACAATGTTCTGCTGACACAACAGTATGAGCTTCTTTGTACAAGGCATATTACCATTATTAAGTCTATTACAGGCTAAGGAGAACGTTCGAATGCATCCTCGTTAAACTTAGGTTAATGAGGATGTATTCGGTTGATATTGAGTTCGATTTACTTGTTCCAACTCAATTACTGATATTATCATAAATATTCCATTTTATGGTTTAAATCTGTATAATAGGATGTACAACGTATGAGTTTAAAATAGCGAACTAAAGATTACTTATATAACTGACTATATGCATTATAAGAAAATATTAGTTTATATGTATGAAAGGAACAGCCTTATGAATTATTTGATTAATCTTGAAAAGTGTGTAACTGGTTTTTGTCTTGATAGACAGTTCATTGATTGTATTTCTAATGACAGCCTATTCAAGATAGATAGACAAACAAAAGAAATAGTGTGTTCCACGAAGCTTTTCAAAAAAGAAGGGTTTTCAAGAAACTTAATTGCTAATGATGAGTTATTATTTATAAGGGATTTTTACACTCTGTATATTCTGGATAAAAAGAATTATTCCTGCGTATCAACTTTGCAGTTAGGTGCTAATTTAAGCTCTGATATTTGCGGTATGACAATAGATGAGAAGAACATTTACGCATGCATGCGCAATGGTTCAATAACCGTTATTGATATTCGAAATCTTACAATTCAAGGGATGTACCGCATTTCTGATGGAAGTATATGGGACTTGCATGCTTATAATAATATTTTGATTGGCGGAAATGTCGAGGGTAAATTACTGTTTATTGATAAAATAAAAATGGAGCCTGTCGCTTCTATCTTACTTTGTAAACAGAATATCGGAAAACTTTCTTTGCACAAGAATTATTTATATGCCGCAGGGCAAGATAAGGCACTTTATCTTGTTGACATTGTGTCAGGTGAATGTATCGCAAAAAAGCGAAACGCGCATAAAAGAATGTTCGACTGTGTAGGGATTTATAATGATTTCATTATTACAATTTCATATCCATGTAATGAAATATCATTTTGGAATAAAGAAACACTTGAATTGGTGTGGTCGATAAATATTCCGCTTTCTCTTGCAGGACGTACCATAATTGAAAATGACACATTGTATATTGCTTCAAGAAATATTAACGGAATAATCTTGTTTGACTTAAGTACTAACCCCACCAAACAATCATAATATAAAGCTTACTTAATGCACAATCTTTATATATAGCAACCTAAATGCATATTGTCATAGTATGCAGTTTTATTTTTTCTCAGAGTTTCTGTGAAAACGAAAGCTTACTTGTAGTCTAAGGTCTAAATTGGTAAGGTTTTATGAGCTATATTGAAAATAATTAACTAGAACATCTGTTCTTTTTATGATATACTTTCTCTTGAAGAAGGTGATCAACTTAAAAGTTAAAATTGTTGAAGACTATAACAAATGGGAGATTCTAAAAGCAGCAATTATAGAAAATGAATTCGTACTATGGCAGTGGCAACATTCAGCAGAGCATTCAGAAGGGTTTCACGCTTGGTTCACTAAGGATGGAAAGGATTTTGAGATCATTACTCATAATCCAAAGATTGAAGAATCAATGTTTCTAAGTGAACTATATAAAGTTAAAGGTAAGCAGGCTTAAATAGCCTGTTATTTTTTTGCATAAAATCAGGTTAAAAAATGAGAGGAGAGAAGTTCAAATGAGTAAAATTATTGCAATCGGAAATCAAAAAGGTGGAGTAGGAAAAACAACCACAGCTGTAAACATTGCAGCTGCATTAGTTAAAAGAGGAAAGAAGGTACTGGGTATTGATCTTGACCCACAGTCCAATATGAGCGAGTATCTCGGCTACGATTACAGCTCATTGTACAGTATTTGTGATTTGATGATATCTGCTGCAAATAACGATCTAAATGATGAGGTCATTGCTCAAAGCATAGTACACAATGGTGAAGGCATTGACTACATTCCATCAAACATAAAGCTTGCCAGTGCAGATCTGTTTCTTTCAAATGTTATGTGCAGAGAGCAGATACTTAAGAGGATTCTGAAAAGAGAAATCTTCAGCCGGTACGATGTTATATTGATAGACTGTTTGCCCAGCTTGGGTATCCTCCTTACAAACGCTCTGGCAGCAGCTGATGGTCTAATAATTCCGGTTCAGGCACAGAAATTCGCTCTAGACGGGTTGGTTCAGTTGGAGCAGGTTTATCACATGGTTAAGCTCAATGTAAATCCGGATCTGAATATTGAGGGTGTGATCCTTACAATGTACGATAACACGAACATGTCAAAGGCTGTTGAAGCTGCTCTTGTAGCTAAGTATGGTGATACTCTTTATGTAACAAGGATTCACAGAAGGGTTGAAGCCTCAAAC
>JAEZIV010000081.1 GCA_023436515.1 Bacillota bacterium | reverse complement strand
TAGAACATCAGGATCAACTCTATCGCTATAAGAACTCCTACAATCATAACCAGGTCCTTGTTCTCACTTAATATTGTGTTTATCTTGTCCTTATAATCCTGAGGTGCCGCTATCTCCCTGTCTGGATACAAATCAACTGAAATGTTGGTACCATCCTCCAGCTCATATACAAGCATACCGGCAACGGTATCAGTTTTTACAGGAAGAGTAAGCTTTTCATTCTGAGTAAATTTTATGCCCTTTATGTAGCTCTGACCTTTGGGATATGTGTAATAAACGTCATATTTACTGATGAGATTAACTTCCTGACCTTGAACATTAATATTTCTAATTGATGTATCCTTGGAAACCAGCAAACCGTTATAGAAAAAATTGAAGCCATAATCAAAAAGCTTTATTGTTTGCTCCAGGGTACTTTCCTCGGTCTTGTCAAATACTACTGAAATCAACCTTCTGCCTTCCTTGGTGGCTGTAGTTACAGAAGTAACTCCCTGCTGGGGATTGGTTCCGATTTTACCCCCGTCCACTCCGCTGTAACTCCAGAACAGCTTGTTCTGATTGGTCAGAATAGATGAGTCCTTACCGTCAATCCAAGCAGCACCTCTTGACCCAAAAATTGAGTTAAAAACCGGGTTAGCTATAGCGGCTTTAATTAGCTTTGCCGTATCCTTCAAGGTTGTATACTGATTTTCGTCATAAAGTCCAGTGGGGTTAACAAAATATGTGTCATTTAACTCTAGTCTCTTAGCAGTTTCATTCATATATTCTACAAACCTATTAACATCCCCATCACCAACATACTCAGCCAGAGCAATAGCGGCATCATTTCCCTGTGCCAGCATGACACCATATAACAAATCCTCTACAGTATAAAGATTACCAACTGTCAAATTAAGAGATGCACCTTTTATTCCCTGAGCGTTTTTGCTTATGGTAACTTTTGAGTTTAATTTAGTTTTCTCAATAGTAATAAATGCTGTCATTACCTTGCACATTACTGAAGGTGAAACAGGCTTATCAGCTCCCTTTTCGAATAGAACCTGCCCTCGAATTGTGTCCATTAATATGGCAGAACTGGCAGAAAGCTCTTCATCAGGTAAGGCTGCCATTGCTGGAAGCGTGTTTATAATGATTACTGTCAGTAATATTATAAATGCAATCAGTTTAGTTCTAATTTTTTTCATCTATTCTAATTCCTCTTTAGTCTATTATGCTCTTATGGGTAAAAGCTTCTTATATTAATGATAGAATATAAGACATTTTTTCACAAGGTTGATTTAATTAAATTAACATTACAAATAATTGTCAGTTAATTAAAATGAATATAAAAAATGTTAAATTACCATAATACACTTAAATCACCTAAAAATAATAAGTAATAGAGGGATAAACTTGGGCATCTTAAACTATCTGATTTTTAAAGAAAACAAAAAGAAAGAAGAATTTATACTTAGGGAGAACAAAAAGCTTGATTGTGAAAATGCTCTAAATGCTGCTTCACTTGATTTGTTTAATAAGGACGAGTTCAAGGACGATTTTGATGATTGTAATATCAGTGATGAGAGCCTAAAAAAGAAAATATCAGCTCAACTTGATACTAATCTTAAGGTTATTAAAAAGGCATTTAAAATTCCTAGTAATAGTGATTTGGTACACAGGGAGTTTAAAATTACTGTGAAAGATGAGGCTTTGAAGGGGTTTATTGTATTTATAGATGGTATGACAGACCGGGTCAGTATAAGTAATAATATACTTCAGCCATTAATGCTGCTGTCAAATATTGAAATAAAAGAGGAAATAAAGGATATCGGTGAGTTTATCTACAATAGACTGTTGCCCTTCAATCAAATAAAGAAAACAGATAATTATAAGGAGCTCATCAGTAATATTAACTTTGGTGGCTGTGCTGTTTTTATAGACGGGCTGAATTATGCTTTTGCCGCGGATGTTAAGTCCTGGGAACACAGAGGAGTAGCGCCTCCCAGATCAGAAACAGTCATCAGAGGACCACAAGAGGCCTTTAATGAACAGATAAGGGCAAACACAGCTCTTGTCAGAAAAATACTTAAGGATAAGGACCTTATGGTGGAGGGAACCACCATTGGCAAACGAAGTAACACACCCTGTGCTGTAATGTATATTAAGGACATAGCAAATGATTCACTTGTAAAAGAGGTTCTAAATAGAGTTAAAAACATTAATATTGACTACATCTTTGATACCGGTGAACTGGAACAGCTGATAGAAGATAGTACCTTAATAGCTGCACCACAGATCATTGCTACTGAGAGGCCAGACAGGGTAGCAATGATGCTGGCTCAGGGCAATGTTGCAGTCGCCATGGACGGAAGTCCATATGTTCTTGTAATGCCTGCAACCATAACAGAGTTTCTTCATACAACAGAGGATACAAATATTAGGTATCCCTTCGTTAATTTTATAAGGATTATAAGGATTATTGGTGTTGTAATAGCCCTACTTTTACCTGGATTTTATATAGCCATTATAAATTTCCATCAGGAAATGATACCGACAAGCCTTTTATTTGCCATAGAAGCCTCAAGAGAGAATGTTCCATTTCCATCAGTTGTAGAAATACTCATAATGGAGTTCTCCTTTGAGCTTATCCGGGAAGCGGGAATAAGGGTGCCAGGGGCTATCGGCTCAACTATAGGCATTGTTGGAGGATTAATTCTTGGTCAAGCTGCCGTATCTGCAAATCTGGTCAGCCCGATAATGATAATTATTGTTGCAATAACTGCTCTTGGGTCCTTTGCAATACCGAGCTTTTCTATGTCCTTTTCTATAAGGTTGCTAAGATTTGGCTATATTGTGCTTGGGGCAATTGCCGGATTCTTAGGAATTGCCCTGGGTTTACTGATAAATGCACTTATACTGGCTTCCTCCAAGTCCTTCGGAGTACCCTTCCTGACACCCTTCGGTCCTGTTACAAAGGGCAAGTATTCCGATAAGCTTTCCAGAAAACCAATCTGGAAGCAGGAGAATAGGCCGGATTACTTAAATACAAAGGATATAAAAAGCCAGCCCAAGATCAGTAGAAGCTGGACAGTAAAAAATAATAAGTCAGAGGGAGAGGAAGAGGATGACTAAAATAAAATTTGGTTCCTGGGAAGCAATAACTTTATTGATTAATCTGATTTTCGTTCAGGTGCTTCTGTCATTTCCCCGGGATGTGGCTCAATACGGAGGCAGTGCCGGGTGGATGATACCCTTGATAGCTACGCTTATTATTGTCATATATTTCGCAATAACGGCAGCTCTGTACAAGAACATTGGGAGCCTTGATCTGATAGATATAAGTGAAAAAGTCGGCGGTAGAACTCTCAAGATAATCATGGGTTTGCTGATTGTATTCTTTTTGTTTTTTGAGCTTGCCATAAATCTTGGGGGTTTTGCTCAGGTGCTTAAAATGATTTCCCTTGACAAGTCCCCACTTGGCTTTGTTGAGTTACTTTTCTTTTTTGGTATTATTGTAGCAGCCTTTTATGGTATTGAAGCCGTTGCAAGAATAAGTGCCTTCCTACTGCCGCTTATTGTTGCTGGTTTTTTAATTATAACCCTAGGTGTGATACCCAAATATCATATTGATAATTTGTTTCCCATTTTTGGTCAGGGTTATTGGTCAATTGCCATGGGCAGCCTTTACAAGCTTTCTGCCTATTCTCCCTTAATTATTTTATTCCTCATGGTACCATTTTTTAGTAAGCAGCACTTGAAGAAAGTAGGGTATATGTCCATATTAATGGCTGGGCTGCTGCTGATTTGGTCAACACTGTCCTTTTTATTGCTCTACCCTTACCAAATTGCAGTAGATAACAGGATACCGATATTTCAGATGGCCAAGCATATAGAGTTTGGAAACGTTCAGCAAAGAGTTGAGTCAATATTTGTTCTGGTTTGCTCTATATCATCCCTGCTTTATTTGGGTGTGATATTTGCCTTTCTAATATTCATTATGCAAAAAACTCTCAGCTTGAAAAAGTCAAAGCCCTTGGTTCTGCCGGTAGCTATTTTGGCATTTACAGCAGCAGACGGAATTAAAAGGATGAACCTTGATATAATTAATTCCTTTGTAGGAAAATTTATATGGCTTTTTGGTCTGGTTTTGCCTCTTATAATCATTATTTTGGGTGCGGCTAAAAAGGTTGGAAGGAAGCAGGAAGGAGGTCGAACTGATAATGAGTAAGCAAATTGGTAAAGTCAGACTTAGAGCCTTCATTTTACTATTGTTTTTTTGTACCGGCTTTTTATCAGGCTGTTATGATAATAGGGAAATCGAGGATTTGGCTTATGTCATTGCCATAGGCATTGATCAGGCGGAGGGGAACAGCTTCAATCTTACCTTTCAGACAGCAGTGCCACAGGCAATTACTGAAGGAGGAGGAGAGGGTACAGATATCACTACGTATAAAACCGACAATTTCCTGTCGGGGTTAAAGAAGGCGGGACAATACCTCAGCAGGAATATTAACTTATCTCACACTAAAATCATTGTAGTATCAGAGGATATTGCCCAAAAAGGTATTACTGCTTTTATAAACGGACTTGAGAAGGGTATGCAGATAAGGCCGGATATCAAAATAGTAGTAGCGGCAGAGGGAGCAAAGGAGTATCTGAAATCAATACAGCCTAAGCTTACCTCAAATCCTTCAAGATATTATGAATTGTTATTTAAGACCTATGAATCGGATTTCTTAATACCTTATGCTCAGCTTGATGATTATTTGTACAGGTCAAAAAATCATGTAGCTCAACCCTTGGCTATTTATACTGCCCAGGACAAGAATATAGTTGATAATAAAAAACCTAAAGGTGAAGAAGGAGGCAAAAAGGATCCGGGAGGGGAAGAAAAGAAATCAGGCGGCGGTGGTTCTGAAAAAGAAACCGGAGATGAAGAGGAGATGAAAATGTCTCTCAGCGGTCTTGCCGTGTTTAAGCAGGACAGGATGGTGGGTAGACTCAATGCAAGAGAAGCGTCAATTTTTGCCCTTATGACAGGCTCTAAAAATATAATCATAGACATTGATGATCCAATTGATAGCAAATTCAAGGTGCTAAGTAATATTAAACGGGAAAATTCCTCAGTAACAACTGTAAAGCTTATAGAGGGAAAACCTGTTATAAAAATAGCTCTTGATTTTGACATTAGTGTCCAAGCAATACAAAGCAATACTGATTATGATACTCCTCAGAATGCAGCTAAATTGAATAAAGCCTATAAAGCTACTCTCCAGAAGGAAATGGAGCTGCTGCTCAAGAAGGTTACTTATGAATACAAGTCGGATATATTCGGCTTCGGCGAGATGGCAAAGAGAAGATTTCTTACAATTAAGGATTGGGATAAGGCAAAATGGTCTGAAGCCTTCCCTGAAACAAAGTATCAGCTTATAGTAGATTCTGAAGTAATAAGAAATGAGTAAACCTTGTTGGGATGCAGACAGGAGATGGTTATCATGGCATTGAACATTGTTCTGATTATAGTTGTGATATGGGTAAGTATTTATACTTTCAGCTACGGAGTATGGACATGGAAAGGGAAGAATAAGTTCGGTGCTTTTGTTGTTATGCTTATAGCCCTTATGACAACTGTACTTCCGGCTATGTATTTGTTTATGAGATAGGAGCTTAAGTGGGTTTTGACTTGTGAGAACATATAATGGTAATATATTAATAGGTGCACTGAAGCCGTGTTGTTAATGACAATTCAATTTTCTTCGCAATTTATGAATAGAAGCATAAAATAATCTATGGTTATAGAGGAGAGTTTATGTCTGAAAGCAAATTGTGGAAATATCTAGATGTTATCAAATTTCTAAACCTTGTAAATGGAGAACTCTATTTTGCCAGAGCTGATAAATTTAAGGACAAATATGAGGGCGCAATTCCAAAGCAAAATTTTCTTCAATTTGCCCAACAGTATGGTACAACCAAGTTCAGGGATTTAGATAGAGAGTGTATGCAGGATAAAAGCGGAGAAAGTGGTTTCTGTGCGAAACAGGATTTAAATAAGGACATTAAGAAAGAGTTTATCCGAAAATTTAATGAAAGAAAGAAAAAGGTGGCAATAAGCTGCTGGCACTTAAACGAAAGTGAAAGTGCAGCAATGTGGGAAATATACTCCAGAGCAGGCCAGGGGATTGCAGTATGTACAACCTTGGATAAGCTTCATAAAATTAAGAAGCCCCCAGGGTTTGAAATGGAAATGTTTAAGGTTGATTATATCGACTTTGACAAAACCTATGAGGACGGCTTCACGGACTACGAACTTTTGCCCTTTAAGAACAAGAGGAAAGAATTCGAGTTTGAACATGAATTCAGGATAATGCTGTATCAAAAAAAGCGTGAGAATCATAGAGCAGAGCCGAATATAATCCCTACTGACAGTCCCCAATATAGTATAGATCAGGATCACAGACAAACGGTACCTCAGGATATGACGTCAAGGTTAAATTATCTCCCGGAAGCGGGAATAAGGGTTAATATTGAAGCAGCAGAGTTGATTGATGGAATAATTGCCTCTCCTGAAATGAAGAAGTATGAGGTTGCCGAAATACAGAAGCTTCTGGACTTAATAAATAGAATTAAGGGCTCAAATTATAGAATAAAACGTTCAAGGCTTTATGAAAATTTGAGATATTAAGTATGAGATTGTTATCAGAAATTGGCACTTAAATATTTAAACCCAGCATACAGACCCCCCACTTGCCAGGGCCTTGAAGCTGGGTTTCCTACCCTTGTAAAGCACTGCTTAGGGCTTCTCTCTTTTTGTCAGTAATTCAGTGTATTTAGTTATTGCTGCGTTCAGTACTTGACTTGCGGCTACGATTTCAGGATCAGAAAGATCTATATTTTTCTTAATAATCAGATCATTTAATTTTTTACGAAGCTTTTCAATATCAGAAAGTAAATTATTAAGTTCGCTCATATAGTGTATCCTCCAGTATTTATTCTATTAATAGTATTAATTAACTTATATAAAAGTATTCATCACTTAATCAGCCCTGATGCCTTCTTTGAATCAATAAGCACCAACTGGTCATTTTCCTGCTTCTACAATAAATAAATATGTGCTAAGTTGGGCAACCTTTTTAGTGTTTCAATCGATTGCAGAAGCAATCGGAATATTGCATCGCTAGTTATGTTTTGGAATAGGAAATTCATTCCATACTCTGTTTGACTGGACAATGAGGCAATAGCAAGGGTGTAATTAGTATCTGTAGCATAAGTTTATGGAGGTATTAATCATGGATAAAATAAAGAGGCCGATCTATAAAAAATGGTGGTTTTGGTTATTGATATTAATAGTTGTGATTGCTGCGATATCTAGCTTGAGCGGAGATAAAACAAATACCGGTGATCTGGCCAAGAATTCAGTCGGTGAGGGTTTAGCCAATGGAGGGGCGAAATCAAGCAATATGGCTGAATCCTCCACAGTTAAGGATACCAATCCAAAGTCTAAAATTGAATTTACTAACGTAGCGTTAAAATCTACTCTTGGATTGACAACAGTTATTGGAGAAGCAAACAATAAGGATTCAGAAGCACATAGCTTTACCCTGAAGGTATCTTTTTATGACAAGGATCAAAAGCTTTTAGGTACTGCTGTAGGAGCTATAAATGATTTGAATGGCGGAGAGAGCAAGATCTTTACTGCCCTGGCAACAGAAGACTATTCTAAGGCAGACAGCCACAAAATTCAGGTGGATACCATAGTATCCAGTACAAAAAATAAGGTAGTACCTATTGAGTTCTCAAACATTGTTATAAAAGATAACATGGGATTTACAACTGTCGAGGGTGAAGCCAAAAACACTGATAGCACGGCTCATTCATTTACTATTGTTGTAGGTCTGTATGATTCAAGCAAGAAGCTGGTCGGAACTGCTACCGGTGCAGTCAATGATATTGCTGCCGGAGACACAATGACATTTACTGCTATGGGAACTGAAGCAGTTAAGGGAATAAAAACTCATAAGGTTCAAGTTGATACAATGGTTAAATAATTAATAATAGTATGACCAAGAAGGTTGAAAACAAATAAATACCAATAAGCTAAGGAGGTAATCCAGCCCAATTTCCCAAATGATCCTGAGAAAATTCTGGGCATTGGAAGATAACTATGAATGAAGATACCATTAAACTTTTAAAGGAATGCAATGCCGGGTGTAAATCCGGTACAAACAGTATGGAGCAGGTGAAGCC
>JAEZIV010000356.1 GCA_023436515.1 Bacillota bacterium | reverse complement strand
CTCCTGCAGCATTGTATCGGAATAACCCTCAAATACATTTTGTATTAGACCGGTTTCCTTTTCTGAAAGGCTATCCCCCGCTTCCTCTAAGCCAGCCATTAAAGCCTGAGATAGCAAGTCTGCCCGCTTTTCAAGTTCCTCCAGTCCTGAAGGAGTGAAGCTCTGTAACAGTGTGTTCCGCCTGTTTTTCTGTTGCTCTGCCTGAGCAGTTTCAGTTCTTATTCTATCCTCTAACGCAATTTTTTGCTTCTCAGCTATTTCATTTACCTTGATAACCGAATCCAATTGCTTCTGTAGTGAGACCTCCTTCTGTTGAAGTACCAAAGCCTCCTCCTCGCTTTTTTTAAGGTTTTTTCCCTTACGGAATTTTACTATACCTGCAAGTATGGCGCATGCTCCGGGAATAAGGCATATAGGCTCGGGTAGTAGCTTCAGTAAGAAAGAAGCCCACATTGCGGAGATTAATGTCACCAGAGCTGCAATCCCCGCAATATCCAGATATTTTACGGCTTTCTTCAGCCTTTCAATACCAACCTCCAAAAGCCCTCTCTCCAAAGCCTTCAGTTCTGCCAAAAGACCGTCACCCTGCTCCTTGGCACGCAAAGCCTCCTGCTCCAGAGCAGTATGCTGGTCAGCCATGCCGGTTAAATTCCTCTGCAGCAAATCTATGTTTTCGCTTAGAAAGCGTATTTCCTCCGACCTCTCTCTCTGTGCCGATATCCTTCTCTTAAGCTCATAAAATTCCATAGCTTTAGAGACCAATCCTTCCTTTTGTTCAAGGGCAGCTATTTGCCTATTCAACTCATTTAATTTACTTTCTAGCTCCCATAAGCTTTTTTCCTTTTCACGTATATCGGACAGTTTTTGTCCAAGGTAATCCAACCTCCTGTTTATTAAGTCCAGAGGTCGTGTAGAGCTTCTTTGAGTACCAACCTGTTCCTTCAATGCCTCCTTGAGGGCTGAAAGAGCTCTTTTATAGGATATGTCCTCATATCCGCTTTGACCCAGATTGGAAATCCTGTCAATCAACTCTTTTGATGAGGAGGCATCTATTTTAGTACCCAATTGCTTAATAAATACAGTTCTTTCAAAAATGCTCTCCCCTATTCCGATAAGCTTCTCTGATATTCCCTTTCCATCCTTTGAGCCTGAAAGGATACCTGTAATATCATTAAATTCGTCATCATAGAGCTTAACGGTATTACCTTCGAAGTCACGATCCAGTCTATAAGCTTTACCATTGTCTAGCTCCAGATTGATATAACCTCCAAACTCCTGTATACTCCAAGGCCGAAACCTTTTTGCATCAGAGGCTACACCCTCCCTGTCTGTTCTCCCACCTTTTATTCCATAGAGAAGAGCTTTTATGTAAGCCATAATGGTGGATTTTCCACTTTCATTAGGACCGTAGATTACATTAATATTTTTAGAAAGCTCTAGTTCAAGCTTTTCTATTTTTCCAAACCCGCGTATATAAAGCTTTCGTATTTTCATTTGTCAACCCTTTCCTTTTCTAGGGCCTGTAGTCCATACTGCAGGGCCAGAAATAAGGTCTCCCGTCTATCATTGTCCGCTTCCTTTTCCATAAGATCAAAGATTCTCCTAACAAATTCACCTTTAATCCCTGGTTCCTCCAAATACTTATCAAAATCAAAATTTTCCGAGGTCTTATTTGCGATTTTAAGAAAGAAGCATTTGCTTTCAATTATACTATATAACTTTGAAATATCAGGCATATAGCCTTTGCTTATGAAGCCCGTTAATGTGAGACTGTACAGATCGGAGCTTTTAAGGCTACCTTGAGCAGCTGCCGGATCCCAACCCTCGGCTGTGAATCTGTATTCCCCCATATTGCTATTTATCCTCTCGAGAACCTCTGCGTCCTCAACGCAATTACTGATATCTATATCAATATTGTGATAATGTCTCGTGGCAGTTGGAATATAAACTGTTTCAACTGTTTTCTGTCCGTCAGTACCAATGTACATACTGCCTGTGACACAGCCGTGTTCCCCCTCCTCATCAAACCCTAAAGGCTCGGGGCTGCCGGGATTTATAGCCACCGTTTTCCCATCTGTAAACTGCTGATAGCAGTGCATGTGTCCAAGTGCTATATAGTCCATGTTAAGCTTATATAGTTCTTCTGAGGAAATACAGTTATAGTTGCCTCCTTCAAAGGGAATATCCACTGTCCCATGAAAGACCAACACATTGAAGGCATCGGGCCGAACCTTAAGTGCGCCCAGTGTATAATAATCCTCCTTGACATCCTGCTTTACTCCCATGCTATAAATACAGGTGTTTAGTCTCTCAAGATACAGAGGCTTTGTGCTGTCCTCTAAAATATGTACATTACTGCTCCAGTTGGTTGTCTTTAGAATTGAATTGTCCCCTATGGGATCATGATTTCCCGGAGAGATTATGATTTCAGTACGGTAAAGCTCAGAAAACAGGTTTTTTAGCATGAGAACTGTGGTCTCTCTTATATAACTGTCTTCAAATAAGTCTCCGCTTATTATAAGTATATTAATATCCTTCTCATAGACCTTTTGCAGCATAGCCTTTAGACAGTTCTCAAGCTCAGCTCTCCTTATATTGGCCTTTTGCTCATCTCCAAGTGACGTAAAAGGTCTATCAAGATGCAAATCAGCAGTGTGAAGAAATGTAATCTGTTTCACGTGAAACCCCTTTCAATACTCTTGTAAGAAAATTCCCTTCTCTCGGCTCATAGGTACCTTATATATGAAGGGAGTAAAATTTCATGTTTGGCTGGGAACCCTAGTTTCCCTTCGTGCACCCTCCTAAACCCGAAAAGGGAAATCCCTTTTTCAAAGCATAATTCCTATCTTTTAAACAAAGAACTTTCCGGTTTGGAGCCCCAGAAAGTCTTAATTTTACAACTCTTTATTTATTGTAATTGCTACATATGCCACAGCATATTCCTTGCAGTGTGACAGCGTTATGGAGATACTATCAGCACCCAATCCCTCATAGAAGCTCTTCGCTCTTCCGTACAGGGTTACATAGGGCTTACCATTTTTATCATTGAGTATTTCTATCTCATTAAATAGGGCATTTTCGCCTATTCCCGTACCAAAGGCTTTGGATACGGCCTCTTTTGCTGCAAATCTGGCCGCATAGCTTTGATACTTTGATAAACCCTTACTTTCGCAGTACTCAACCTCTTTGGGAGTAAACACTCTGGCTGAAAATCTTCCCTTTAACTTTTCCTCCAGTGAAGCTCTTACTCTTTCTACTTCAATTATATCTGTGCCTAAAAGTAATTCCACTGCTGCACCTTCCGTTATTTATATAGTTTAAAAAAGTCCGCAAAGCTGCTAAAATCCTTCCCTAACTTCATTTTCCTAACTTCAAGGTTCTTGCCCCGTATGCAGCTCTCCAATTTTTCTTCGAGTTCATATTCATTAGCATTTTCGATAACAAATATATTATTCGGAGAGAAGGGGTAAACATTTTTAAAGCTTGCCTTAATGGCCTCCAATGAATGATTGCCCCTGAACAATAAATCCTTCTCATCCATTATCTGAATTACAGTTAAATCCAGATTAAGCTCCAAAGCCTGAATTACTTCGTTCTTAAGATCCTTTTTAAATAGCTCAATATAGTTTGGAAGTAAAAACCTTTGCTGACGCTGCATTACAAGTAGATTGTTCAGTACTGGTGCAATGTTTCCGGCAATAGTCTCTAAAATAAGTATATTTTCCTCATTGTCCAATTGAAGATCATTATACTTGAAAATAGCTATTACACCAAGCATCTCTATCTCTAAAAGTTCAATATAAACCGGAATTAACAAAACTCCCTGTGCATCTCCTACATCAGAAGCAAGTTCCGTTCCGAAGAACTCAGCTATGTTATACTGACCCATGGCAAATAAGGTATCTCCCTCAAAAAGCCTTTTCCAGAGTGGGTTTGGATCAATGTTTTTACTTATGCAGTGCTCTAGATTCACTGAATTTGCAACCTTAAAGGTTTTATCCTCCTCCTTGAAGAGACAGAAAAGCCCCTTCTCGGTGTTAAAGGAAATTTCAAGAGTTTTGACACAGGTTTCCAATAAAGCATCAATTCGTGTAGAACTGCTAATATTCTTTGTTAAATTGTTAAGGGATATGAGCTTGTCCAGCTTTCTCTGTATCAGAGCCTTTTGCTCATTAACTATTGCAAAAAGCCTTGCATTGCTAACAGCTGTATATGTGGATGAGGCAAGGCTCTCAATCAGCTCAAATATGCTTGCACTATATTCACTTCCAGTCACTGTTTCACTCAATGTAACAATGCCTAATAGCTCATAGTTTTTTAGTATCAAAACTGCATACTTGGTCTCCAACTGCTGCAGTTGGGACGAAGCACCGGAGAAAAGGCTGTCTATGTATTCGCAATCGGTAGCCTTGCTTAAATCTATAATTACCTTGTTCTGATTTGGCTTTACGCTTTTATTTAGGTTTAAGTCAATATTTAGCTTGCCGATTTTATAGAAAACATCCTTATATGATTTCAGTGTGAAGTTTTCGGACCTTTCATCAAAAAGTATGAAACCTGTTATCTTGCTTCTGGTAAGCTCTGAAAACACATCCACAGATATACTGTAAAGCACATCTAAATTCAGTTCACTTAACAATATTTTTGATGACTGGTTAATGGCAAACAGGTTAAAGATCTTTTCATCCAGCTCGGAATTAACCTTTGCCAGCTTTTCATATCTGCTGAAGTTCTCCAAAGCATTATTAATAAGTCTCATAAGTGCTTCTGAGATTATGTAGTCATCCTCTCCAATGTTTTTATCGTTGAATAGAATGATACCATATAAATTCCCCTCAATAATCAGAGGCACCATTGAATTTATGTTTATTGAATCAATAAATTCTTCCTTCAAGAACCTTGTTATCTTATCCCGACCATATATAATGCTACCATTAAGTGTCGCAAGGTTTCCAAGCTCTTTTGTTAATGGTATACCTGCAAATTGATTGGTAAAGCCCTTAACTTTCTTAACATTGTAGCTGCCGTCTTCATATACGAATATTACCGAATTATCCACCAATAGGAGCTCATTGATAAAATCGAAGGCTGCATCAATGATCTGTTCAAAAACCAGCTTTTGTGAAAAGAAATCAATGGCCTGAACTAAACCGGTATACCTGTACAGCTTTGCTGAAATAACCTCATCCTTTTTTTCATCCTCAATTCGTTGAAGTATAGATTCATACATCATTCGGTAATCCTCCTATAGTTATCCAATATTAAATGTGTTACTGCTTCACAATACATCGGTAACCGATTTACTATATATTTGTTATACGAGTACTTGGCTAATTTTGTTTATGTATACTTGCAATTAAAGCTCATGTATGCTGCCTTCTTTATAATAGTAGCTAACTCTCAGTACGGGTTCATGGATTTCCTTTGGAATTTTTTTAATCTCAAGCATTGAATTTGGATAAGCTCTCTTTAGAACTGTTATCTCTCCCTCACCTTTTGTCTTAAGATAATTCAGCAGGTTCCTTTTATTTTCTTCCATCTCTGCCAGTTCTGCTTTTAAGGTGTTATACTTTTCATTAATACTGTCGTACTGCTCTCGACGAACTTGTCCATTATCAAAAAGATTTAAAAAAATTGCCAGTTGCTGCTTAAACTTCGAAATTTCAGCCTTGAGGATTTCAACTTTATCGTTTATTTCATCCAGCTTCCTCTTAAACTCATTTCTATCAAAACCCTTTACATAAATCTGCGTCCTCTTTTCACTTGGAGAGCCTACTATTGCGGCAACTACTCTTATTTCGGCATTTATAATGCCCCCCATGATCTGACCCTTCATTGAATCAAGAATAACTTCCTTAGCTGTTATGTTGCAATTTAAGCAGTAAAAGCCTACGTGCACGCTGCCTTCACATATGATGTCAGTATCGGATACATATTTTAGATAAAGGTTTTTTCTGCACTTGATAATTGTTTTTCCTCTTCCGGATATACCACCCTTTATGTATATACTTCCTTCAGAACTGTTTATTTCTCGTACACTTCCAACTCCATACTCTCCAAGAATCTCTATATCCTTTGTGGAGGCCACACAGTAGTTGTCCTCGATAGTTCCCTTTACTGTGAGGTAACCATCAAAGTCAACATTTCCAGTTTTTACACCTATGTTCTCCTTGATTTCCAAGTGATTCGAAACACCTATGCTTTCACCCTGAAAATATACCGCTCCTGTTTTTAGTGCGTACAGTGTCGTTTTATTACCTTCAGTAACCTCTCTAACTGTTTTTTTATCATAGAATAAGGGGTAATTCTTACCCGGCATGGGTTTTAGCGGCGTTCCCCTTACTGTTTTACCTTCAACCCCGGAGGTGGCATGAATTTTTTCCCCAAGCCAGTCGCCCTTTTCCACCATATTTATCAAATTCAATTCATAATGGTCTACATTACCATCTTCCTTTATTTCAGGTTTGACTTCCTTGAGGGTATAGTATGTATTGATTGAGTCCTTCCCGGGTTCAGGTACTAAACCTTCAGCAATAAGCAAAGGCCTTCCTGCGTATAAATTTAAAAGGGCACCCTTCTTTATTCCATAGATGACACCCTTTTCATGAAGCTTTGCTACAATTTCTTTAATTATCTCCGGCCCATCTAAGTCCTCCGGCCCGACATTTAAAGTAATGAAAGCTTTTAACTCATCTCCGGAGACATCAATTGCAACTCGCTCCTTAGATATAGCAAACTTGCGAGCAGGTTGCGGAGCCATAACTAAAGCTTCCTTTATAACTGTAAAATTATTCACTTTTATTTCTGGATTTGATCCTATTATCTTATTAAACTCATCAACATTAAGCCCCTTTTTAAAGGATTGAAGGTAAAATCCGTCTCCCCGGCGGGTTATTTCTATAAAAGGAGAAGAATAAACGGTGGTACTCTCCATGGTCCGCCCCCTTATTTGTGATTAATTTCTACAAATGTCGGTTGTCTAATTATATCTCTGTTGCGGTATTACATTCTAATCTGATTTCGTCTTCTTTCCTGTAATACACTATCAAGCGCTGTTGCCTCGTTCACTGCTGTTTCCAATTTTTCAACCATTTCCTCTGATTCAATACTTGATACAATTTGATGCTTAAACATACTAAGCATACTCTCAATATAATCCAGTCTGGCATGAATACGCTCTAGCTCATTTTTTTCTTCTTTTACTCTGTTTATAACCTGTTCATCCATCTCAATAATGCTTTTTACATCATCATACATTCTGTTATCCTTCATAAAATTCAACTTCCTGCGATTTGCATTTATCTTATTCATCAGGTCGCTGATATTAATTTCAGATAACTCTTTACTTCTAATAGAGTAATTTGTCATGAGCCTTGTATAGGATATAAC
>JAEZIV010000223.1 GCA_023436515.1 Bacillota bacterium | reverse complement strand
AACAGCAGTTGTAGAGGTTGATAAATCCGGTTCGATACAAAATGCAAAAACTATTTCGAATTGTGAGTACAGAGTACTTAAAAATGAAGAAGATCTTGGAGATGCATTATATGAGCTATACAGGGGTGGGTTTAATATTACAATTACTCACTATGGCTGCCTATTTAAAATCAAAACAGATGGCACTATAGACGAAAATGATGATACAAGTGTAAATCGACTTCTCCTAAAGGAATTTATTAAGGCAGATGTCAAAATTGGGATGGCCTTTACATCACCCTGGCAGTTGGAAAAGTTAAGATTTTTCGCTCCGGACAACCTGGTATTTGAAGGGTTATGTGGTAAAGCACAGGAAGAACTCTGTTTCCTGACAGATGGAGAAGTATCTAGAGCTGAAAAAATTCTAAGTGGAATCAAGTGCTTCTCAAGGGATGAAAATCTTGAAATGCTTTTACAGGTTTTACTTCCGGATATAGTTACAGTCAGACCAAAGCAGAAGAATGGGATATTCAGTCTGCTACCAAAAATACAGGGGGTAATAAGTAAATGAGGCAAAGATTTAAAGGTATTATAGGAATTTGTATTATGTTTATAGCCCTGGTAGCAACATACCTTTGGGTAAGTCATGGCCAGGCAGCCATTGAATCAGTTACACTTTTGGTAGCCCAGAAGGATATCCCAAAGGGGACTGTTATTGAAGATGCAAGCTTGTATTTTAAGCCACAAAAAATTAGTTTGGGTTCGGCAGTCAATGGAGCAATAAAGCCTGATCAGGTTGGTAAAGTAGTGGGACGGATGACTGAATGCTTCATCCCTCAAAATGGTCAAATAGTATTGAAAAGCTTTTCGGACAACAGCCTGATATTAAAAGAGAATCAATTCATTTTCAAGCTACCTCCGGCTTGGGTTTATTCAATACCCTCGTCAATACGTCGTGGAGACAAGATCAGCATCTATGAAATAGACGGAAAAATTGAAAGCCGTCTGAGCTCCGGTGAAGATGCTGAAGCTATTTTAGCCATGGGAAAGTATGATCCAATCTTTGAAACGTCAGTTATATACGTTAAGGACAGCACCAACAGAGAGGTTATTGATACAAACGGGAATGAACGTCTTGATGGAACATCCCAGGTATCCTGGATTGAAATAGCTTGCACCAGGGACGATACCAGAATCCTTGAAAACAGCATCATAAACGGAAAGAAACTCATTGTAGTGTATACATAGGAAAGGGAGTAACAGAATGAACAATGTAACATTAATAACCAATGATATTGATCTATATAACACATTTCTGAACAGTAAGCTGTTTGATGAAGTAAACATATCATCAACAGTAGAGCCGAAAAATGAATATATGCACTTGATTGTATCTGACCGATTATGTAGCATAAATGATCTGATACAGATAGTTGGGAAAGGATTGAAGGCAACAAAAATTGTTTACTTGCTAAGTTCAAATCAAAGCAGCAGCCAGTCAGGATATAATGCATTAACTGCACTGTTGAAATCCCACAACATAAATGTACTTCCACCCAAACTTACAGACAGCCAGATACTGACAAGATTCTGCGATCTGATAAACCTTCAGGAAAGAAAGCTTAATAATGTGATCACTCTATTTGGTGCTGATAGTAAGGTTGGAACAACTCTGACGGCATTCAGCCTGGCAGAAAACCTAGCAGCTCAGGGAGAAGGAAGCATTGCCTTTTTAAATCTGACCGGGCATATATCCTTTTCATATCTGGAAGGTGATGAAAGCAAGGGCCTTGATAGTATTCGTACAAAGATTTTTAACAAGATATTATCCCAGGACGAATTACGGCTGGCTATGGTACAGAGTAGGGAGCTGAAGAACTTATACATGCTGCCACCCTGCCGATCCATGATTGATTTTAAATATTATCAATCGGATCATATTGAGTATGTAATAAATATGGCTTCCGAGATGTTTGATGTAGTGATCGTAGATGCAGGCTGGTACCCACATAATAATCTGTATTTTGCAGCTTTGAACGCAACGCCGAATAAGTACATGGTAACGACTCAGCAGCAGTCGAGCTTATCAAACCATTTACAGATCAAGCACCAGGTACTTGATGAGTACGGAGTCACATCAAGAAAAAGCGATAGGGATAAAGGGAACGCTGCAGATAATATTCTTTTGATCGGTAATAAGGTTAATGAGGATATAGGCACTAACATCTTTAAGGAATATGATATGGTTTTTGCCGCATCATTACCCTATATCCCAATGGTTTATCAAGCTGAGTCAGAGAGAAAGTCCCTGAGAAACATTTATAGAAACTATGACAAGCAGTTGGATAAACTGACAAATCTTGTTGCCTTACAGATAGAATATAAGCTTACACAGAAAAAGAAATCTAAAGGATTTTTCGGATTTGGAGGGAAGAATGAGTAACCACATTGATTATACTAAGATGAAAGAGTTTGACCTGGAAGAAGTGTTGAATAACGCTCGAAGAAAAAGGAAAAAGAGTCCCGCAAATGGAGCTTTGGATAACAATTCAAAGTTCCTTTTACTTTGTTCGAGAATTAAACAACATATAGATGATGAATGGTTGAGGGAGCAAAACCAGAACAACACCGAATTACTTTTGGCCAGACACAGAAATGCCATCTTGGGTAAAGCCACAGAAGTTAATTACCTTAAGGATAAAATCAGAGAGTTCCTTAAAGCAAATAAGCTTGAAAATGAGCAGCACCCTTCATGGTATAAGAATCTGGTGGATGCAATATTTCATGAAAATTGGGGATTCGCCGGAATAGCGGAATGGATGGATATAGCCGATAGTTCTTCAGCTAAGATC
>JAEZIV010000106.1 GCA_023436515.1 Bacillota bacterium | reverse complement strand
TCCTGACATTAAATCATTCCAAGCTTTTGATAAGGGAAAGGTTACATCAGCAATTGAAAAAACCATTAGGCTTAATAAATGGAGTACTTTCTTATTAGTTTGTGCTATCCTTATTCCGGTATTCCCCCTGTTGGCTATCCTGCCTATAATCGGAATTATTCTCAAAATAGTCGCCCACAAGTCAGGGGCGGTGCATTTGGACTACGTACTTGATAAGGATAAGAAGGACGAATATGACCGTCGTACGGGGGCATGGCATATCCTTTCTGAGGGTGATAGGAGCTGGCAAGTTATACATAGAAGTCACAAATTCAATCAAAAAGTGAGTGCCGGCGCGGGCGGAAACCTCAAGAGGGTGGTATGCAAGATTGAAAAGACTACTCCATTTTATATTACTACAAATGTTGCTACCGTTCAAATAAAGCTTTATAAGGAAATTCTCCTATTCCTGCCTGATAGAGTTTTCAATATCAGGAAAGGCAAGGTCGGTATTGTCAACTATGAGGATGTCAGCATTTATGTTTTCCAAACAAGATTTGTTGAGAGCGGTACAGTTCCAAGGGATGCTCTTGTGGTCGGCTCGACGTGGCAACATGTCAACAAAAACGGAACACCGGATATAAGATATCCCTACAATCGCCAACTTCCTATTTGCCAATATGGTACTGTGACCCTCGCTTCCGGGACAGAGTTAAGTGTTGAGCTTCAGTTTTCTAATGTAAATAAAACCCAAGATTTTGAGGAATTGATCCGGTAAACGGTGGTATTGTTTACCATAAAGTACCTTGCCGTTGTTTGGAGTTTTTGATATTATTGAATAAAAGTACAGAATTTTGAATGTAGGTATCAGGAGGTAGCATATGAAAGAGATAGAATCAAATAAACATGCATGGAGTCAAGTTTCGAAAGACCATTATATCACCTTCAAGAAGTCATTGCTGGAAGGTAGTCATCAACTAAACACCTATATAAAAAACGAACTTGGAGATTTAAGCGGCAAAAAAGTGATTCATTTACAATGTAATACCGGAGCAGATACTATTTTATTAGCCAGAATGGCAGCAAGTGCCGTTGGCGTTGATTTAGTTCCTGACAATATTCACTATGCAAAAAAGCTTGCTGAGGATTTAAACATTACTAATGTAGACTTTATCGAATCTGATATTATGGAACTCATGGAAAAACATAATGAAAAATATGATGTAGTGTTTGTTTCAGAAGGGGCAATAGGATGGCTTCCCGACCTAAAAAAGTGGGCAAATACCATAAGGCATCTTCTTAAGGAGGATGGCTACTTTTACATGTTCGATTCACACCCTTTCTTCCTGATGTTAAATACTCAGATGCTTGCAAATAATATTTACGATGTTCAATATCCTTATTTTGGAAAGGCTCCTGACGTTGATAATTCAATCGGCGGATATGCGTCTGAGCCCAAGCATGGTGTCGAAGCTTACTTTTGGATGTACACGGTATCGGATTTAGTAAATTCACTTACCTCTGCGGGCTTACATATTGAGTTTATCAATGAATTTAGGGAGAATTTTTACGATGCAGGCGGTATGAAAAATGTTGGTCACACCGGCTTATATAATTATGATTTTAATAATGATAAATTTCCAATGTCAATCAGCTTAAAAGCAACAGTATATAACAGGTGACGTAGAATTGTTTCTGAAAATAGGGAAAGTTAGAAGTTATTGTCACAGAGACAAGGACCTCTGTCCAAAAAAAGAAAACATTTTATTCCCTAGCGGCAATATCATAGACCTTTTCTTTGTCAAAAGCACTCATATTTAAGATGGGTGCTTTCTGTAATTATTGTGCTATCCGGCTGTTTTCTTGACTGCAACATGAAAAAAATGGTATAATTATCCCATAAAATACATTAATTTGTTGAATAATGTTTTCCATAAAAAGACGATTCAAATCCCGCCAGATTGTTTTACCTGTAATTCTAGTTAGTATTTAAATAAAATATTTCAAGGAGCTCACTGATGCAGAAACTACAAATTTCTGAAGCTGTACTGAACACTGTTAATGGGCATTTCAACACCAGTCAGGCACCAATCTACGTATATGATACTTTGAAAATACGTTCAAACTGCCAATCCTTTATGGAAATCCCATATCAGTCTAAAGCTATTCACTTTGCAACTATGGCAAATATCAACCCCACTTTTCTGAGAATAATCCGTGACGAAGGAATCCGGGTTTTTGTTAATTCAATTCCTCATATGAAACAGGTACAAGAGGTAGGGTATTGGGGGAGTGACATAATCTTTACCGCGTCAGCCATGAATGAGGAAGCCATGAGAGCTGTTCTGGAGTGCGATGCCACCGTCAATCTTGATTCCATGGAGCAAATAGCAGATTGGGATAAGCTGTCGGGAGGAAAAGGGTTTGGTATCCGCTGCAATATAGGAAATCTGGTCAAACCGAGAAAAACACGGGCCGGTTACTTCCTTGGCAAAACCAGCCGTTTAGGACTTTCCATAGAGGAAATGAGATCACTTAAGGGAAATCCCAAGGTAAAGGGACTCCATCTTTATGTTGGTACAGATATAATGGAAATAGATTATTTTCTAGAGTGTTATAGTAAACTAGGTGATTTTGTAAAGTGGTATCCAGAGCTTGAATACCTTGATGTTGGAGGAGGCTTTGGAATAGAAGACGTTAATCTTTCTGAAGAGTTCGAGCTGAAGACATATGGACAGAAGGTGAGCTCCTATATGGAGGAGCTTAGTAGTGCGCTAAACAGGCCTGTTAATCTAATACTTGAGCCTGGACGTATCATGGGGGGCAAAGCCGGGTATTTTGCCTGCAGTGTGGTTGATGTGAAATGGAGGCAGAAAAAGCAGTTAATTGGAGTCAATGCTTCTGTTTCTCAGTTTCCTCGACCGCTGTTTTATCCCGATACAGCCTGTCACCCTGTGGCTGTGCTGGACTACAAAGGAAAGCAAAAAGCTGGGGGAGAGGTTAAAAGTCTTATACACGGCTGCTCTACATATTCCCGTGATTTACTTGCGAAAAATATAGACCTAGGCAGGGTAGATAAAAAGGATATTATTATTTTTGGACATGCTGGCTCATATTGTGCATCCTCCTACACTGAATTTCTGGGATTCCAAAAGCCGGAGGAGTTATTTGTATGATCTTCACAGAGGTGTTGACTCCCAGCCAGTATAAATCATTTTATTCCTTTGCCTCAGAACTATATAAGGATAATACATATTACAGAGATACAGAGCATGATGTGGCTTCCATGTTGATTGAGAAGAAATCTGTATTTTTTTGCCATGCAGAGCTCATCCCATTATTAATTATGGATAACTCGGGTGAAAATGTCATTGGCCGCTTTTGCATAGTTTTGGATAAACAACAGCCGGGATTGGTTCAGATAGCTTTTTTCGAAGCCCTACCGGGAATTCAGGGTCTGGGGGAAGAGCTTTTTCTCGAGATCAGAAAACGTTATCCCAGTCACAATAAGCTGGTAGTAGGATTAAATGCTCACCTGAACTATGGAGCCGGCTTCTTATGTTCTCGCTTTGATGAAGTACCGGTTTTTGGCTTGCCCTATACAAAGGAGTATTATATAGATTATTATAAGGATTACCAATGTAAGAAAATGTTTTCCTTTCGCTATCCTACCCAGCCCTTTTTTGAATTCTTCAACAGCCGAAAAAGGCACCCCTCTGCTAATAACATAAAAGTCAGAACTATGAACAAAAGAAAGCTGAAGGAGGAGGTAGCCATATATACTTATCTCAATAATGCCAGCTTCCAGAAACATCCATACTGGTCGGACAGAACTGAAGCGGAGGATTATGAGCTTTTTAAACCCTTCGCTCCCATGCTGGATGAAGAGAATCTTCTAATCGCCGAGGTTGATGGAAATCCTGCGGGGTTTTTACTGTGGTACCCTGATTTCAACCAATTGGTAAAGGGTAGCAGACATATCGGAGCACTGGAATGGCTTCGCTTCAGGTTTTTAAATCCCATCGACACCTTCCGGTTTACCGAGTTCGGTGTTCATCCCCGGTACCGTAAATCACGGGTGGTGGATGAGATGATAAGAAAGCTATCAGGGATAATTCAACAGACCCAGTATAAGATGGTGGAAGGGGGCTTTATTTTTGAAGAAAATGCCTCCAGCATTGCCATTTCCCTTCGATATGGCCAACGGACCATGAGGGAAGTTCTTGAACCCTACAGGGAATACGCTGTTTTTGAACGGCAGTTGAGGTGAAAGGTAAAGTATGATTGAAATATTAAACAGTGCTGAAGATATTCCAAGAGAGTGGGATCAGCTTGCTAAGGATTACTTTCAGACAAGAGAATTTCTTATTCACGCCCAAAGATTTAATCCCTGCAAACAGAGCTATTATATTTTGAAAAGGGAGGGTGTCATTGTAGCGGGCGCCGTGGTTTATACCCTGGCTCCCGATCTGCTGACCTACCTGAAGGTAAAGAGTCCTGTAAAGATGAGAATTTGCGGGATTCCATGTTCTGTTTCGGCGTCAGGGCTGATAGGAAGCTGCGGAATGGAGCTGATACCTGTAATATATGAACAGGAAAGGGGACTTAAGCTGTTCCTCAACCTGGACGACGCCCCTGAATTGAACCAGGCCACAGGACATACGCTTCCAACTATAGTTGTTCCTACTCCTTTTCAATCAATGGAGGAGTATGAAGGAGCCATGAGATACGAATATAGGCGCAGGTATAGAAGTGCAAGATCGGTATTTAAAAATGTAAAAAGTGAGGTTACAGACTGTGGGACTTTTGGAGAGACCGAATACAGGCTATACCTTAATGTACTGAACAATAGTAAAGGGAAACTGGAAACCCTGACCTGTGAGTTCTTTGCAAAGCTTCCGCCTACTTTCAGGCTTACCCGCTTTTATGTTGACGACATACTGCTGGGGTGGCACATTACTGTTATATATAAAGCTACACTGTACTTTTTCCTGGGTGGCATAGAATACAGCTGTAACGATAAATATGAGACTTATTTTAATATATTGTATGACATAATTGAAAAAGGCATAGAAAGCGGGGTCGGATGTGTTGACTTGGGGCAGACCGCTGAGATACCCAAGCTCAGAACCGGTGGAAGAATAGTGGAAAAGTATATGCTGGCCCAGCATTCTTCGCCTATTATTAACAGATTAATAAAAACCGTAGAAGGTTTACTTGAATACAGGTGTAAATTTCCCCGAAACCGGGTTTTCAAGGAGGAAACGGTGGTATGACTTTAAACGCTAATGCCAGTGAACTGAAGGTCTTGCTTGTTAGACCTGAACCCCATGCAGAAACTATTGGTCTCCAATATGTAATGAAGGTAGAGCCCCTGGAATTGGAAGTTCTAGCGGCTGTGCTACCTGAAAACTGCAGCCCTGTTATTGCCGACATGATAATGGAGAAAGCCCCAATTAAAGATATTATACATAGTGAGAATCCCCAGGTGGTCTGTGTGACGGGCTATATTACAAATGTTCCTGAAATGCTGGAATACTGCAGGCTTGTAAAGGACTTCAATTCTGAAATCATTACCATCTGCGGAGGTGTTCACTGTGAGGTTTGTCCTGAGGCTCTTGAC
>JAEZIV010000016.1 GCA_023436515.1 Bacillota bacterium | reverse complement strand
ACACACAGGAGGTTATGACAGAAGAACCGAAAAATATCTTGAAAGGGGTTAGAATAGTATGGACGAGATGCAGGAACAGGAAGTGATAGAGCAGGAGGATACTCAAAAAGGCAGATATCTTACCTTTAATCTCGGGAAGGAATCCTATGGAATTGAAATTTCCTATGTTACCGAAATTATTGGTATACAGCCCATTACCCAAGTCCCTGAGCTCCCGGATTATATCCGGGGAATAATTAATCTCAGGGGAAAGATCATCCCAGTTATGGATGTAAGGCTGAGATTTCGTAAAGATTTTAAGGAATACAGCGATCGTACCTGTGTAATTGTAATTGACATAATGGAGCTTTCCATTGGACTCATTGTGGATAGCGTATCAGAGGTAATATCCATCCCCGAAACGGAAATAGTACCGCCTCCTGAGTTTAACCACGGAGGGAATAAATATGTAAAGGGTATTGGCAAGGTTCATGGGGAAGTGAAGCTTTTGCTTGACTGCAATAAATTATTAAATGAAGAGGATTCAGACCAAATTCAAAACCTTTAAGGGAGGGCGATGCTATGAAATGGTTCGGAGATTTAAAAATAAAGATAAAGCTTATAATATGCTTTGTAATATTGGCGATTTTTACCGGTATAATAGGATATATGGGTATTCACAATATGGGGACTATAAACCAGCGTGGGGAAGAAATGTACAGCAAAAACTTTATTTCAGCAACATCCCTTGCAAAAGTAGAAAAGTCCTTGCTTGTAATAAGATCAAATTATCTTCTGCTTTTATATGAAAGAGATGCTTCGAAATATCAGGAGAGAGTAAATGAAATAAACGGCTTTACAGATGAAAATAACGCCACACTGGCTGCATATGAGAAAACGATAGGTGATGATAAATACAACAGGGAACTATATGATAAATTGATGGCTAATTTACAGACCTATAGAGCAATCAGAACCGAGCATCTGGGTATGATTGAGGATGGTAAATTTGATGAGGCGAATAGAAGAATTTTAGAGTTTACCAATGCAAGATTAGCAGTAGACAGTGCTGTTGAGGAAATGATCAATTATAACACAGATAAGGCGCATACCCTGTCAACCGAGAGCACTGCTGAATACAAGAGCCAATCCCTCATAATGATTGCAATAATAATTGCAGGTGTTATATTATCAGTTGGTCTTGGGCTAGTAGTCGCAAATATTATCAGTAGACCGCTGAATAAGCTTGTAGCATCTGCGAACCTAATTGCCGAAGGTAATCTAGACGTAAGCATCAACGTTGAAACAAAGGATGAGGTGGGCATACTGGCTCAAGCCTTTACTAAAATGACAGACAACCTAAACGATGTAATGTCAAATATAAACGTTGCTTCTGAACAGGTAGCTTCAGGTTCAAAACAGGTATCTGATTCAAGTATGGCGCTGTCTCAGGGCGCTACCGAACAGGCAAGCTCTGTTGAGGAGCTTACCGCCTCTCTTGAAGAGATAGCTTCTCAGACCAGACTCAATGCCGAGAATGCAAATAAGGCAAATACTCTTGCTGTAACTGCTAAGAACAATGCAATTCATGGAAATGATCAGATGAAGGAAATGTTAAAGGCAATGGAGGATATAAATGAGTCCTCAAGCAATATTTCAAGGATCATAAAGGTAATAGATGACATTGCCTTCCAAACAAATATACTGGCACTCAACGCAGCAGTTGAAGCTGCAAGAGCAGGACAGCACGGTAAGGGCTTTGCAGTTGTGGCTGAGGAAGTCAGAAACCTCGCAGCAAGATCAGCAAGTGCAGCTAAAGAAACTACTGATATGATTGAGGGCTCCATCAAAAAGGTAGAGGGTGGCACAAAAATAGCAAATCAGACAGCAGAAGCCTTGAACAAAATCGTTGAGGATGTTACAAAGGTAGCCGGTCTTGTCAACAATATTGATGTTGCATCTAATGAGCAGGCCACAGGTATTGCACAGGTAAATCAGGGTATAATGCAGGTTTCCGAAGTTGTTCAGACAAACTCGGCTACCTCTGAGGAAAGTGCAGCAGCCAGTGAGGAGCTTTCAAGTCAGGCTGAGCTTCTAAAGGAACAGGTCTCCAGGTTTAGACTCAGAAAGTCAAAAAATGCTGTTCAGACATATAGGGGTGTTGATGATCTCAATCCCGATATTTTAAAGCTGTTGGATCAAATGAATGCCAGGAAGGGATCGACAGTGGTTCATGAAGGGCAAAAGGAAGCTGCAGCTGCTGCCCCCAAGAAAATTATATTAAGTGACAGAGATTTCGGAAAATATTAATAACAAATAAGAAGTCGGGAGGGGCGACTGCCCTCCCGGCGAATAATAATGCTTTACTATAAAATATTTACATTGCTTATACCAGCGAAAAACCGGAGGTAACGTGGTAGAGTTAACCAATAAGGAATTTCAACAGTTATCTGAATATATTAAGAATAATTACGGGATCAGGTTGAAGGAAGAGAAGAGGACACTTGTTTCGGGAAGACTGCACAATGTCTTGCAACAGTCTGGATTCAACAGTTTTACAGAGTATTATGACTATCTGATAGCAGATAAAACCGGAAATGCAGTTATAACTCTAGTAAACAAAATAACAACCAACCATACTTACTTTATGCGAGAGTCAAGCCATTTTGAGTATTTTAAAAACAAGGTACTTCCCTACCTAGCTGAAAAAGTAACCGAGAAGGACTTACGTGTGTGGTGTGCCGCTTGTTCCACAGGAGAGGAAGCCTACACCCTTGCCATGCTTATTGATGAGTATTTTGGCAAGGCAAAAATGTGGTGGGATACAAAGATTTTGGCTACTGACATTTCAGAGCATGTGTTGGATTTGGCCAAAAAAGGCGTGTATAGCATGGATAAAATAGCTCCGCTGCCATCCGTGTGGAAAACGAATTATTTCAAGGCCTATGATGGGGATAACGCGGTGTTGATTGATAGAATAAAGGATGAAGTTATTTTTAGAAAGCTGAATTTAATGGATAATGTATTTCCCTTCAGGAAGAAGCTCCATGCTATATTCTGTCGCAATGTTATGATTTATTTTGACAATGAGACGAAAAACAGACTGGTTGATAAGCTCTACGACAGCTTGGAGTATGGAGGGTATTTATTTATCGGACATTCCGAATCCCTAAGCAGAGAAACTACGAGGTTCAAATACATACTACCCTCAGTATACAGAAAGGAGTAGTCGGGTGTTTTTATGAACAGAAAGATCAAAGTATTGGTAGTTGACGACAGCTTGCTGTTCAGAGAGGTTATAGCCAGAGGGATTGAAACTGATCCTTCAATTGAGGTGGTAGCCAAGGCTGCTGATCCCTTCGATGCAAGAGACAAAATATTACAGTTTGAGCCCGATGTTATGACCTGTGATGTGGAAATGCCTAAAATGAATGGAATAGAATTTATCAGGAGACTGCTCCCCCAGTATTCTATTCCTGTTATTGTAATCAGTACCGTTAATGAGGCGGTATTTGATGCTATGAATGCCGGTGCGGTAGACTTTATCCAAAAGCCGGAGGTACAGTCACCAAAAAGTGTAGAGTCTTTCCTATTGGATATAATTGCTAAAATAAAGATAGCTGCTAAAGCAAAGATTGTAGCAAATATTCCCGTAGCTGAGAGTAGCTTGCCAAAGGTCAGTACTTCCACAAATAAAATAATAGCCATCGGAGCATCTACAGGAGGAACTGAAGCCATATTCAGCATCCTGAGCAAGCTGCCTGCAGAAATGCCGGGGATACTTATAGTACAACATATTCCTTCAGTGTTTTCTAAAATGTTTGCCGAGAGGCTGAACAGTCAGACAAAGCTAAATGTTAAGGAAGCAGAGACCGGAGACTGGCTGGAGAAGGGCAAAGCCCTTATTGCACCCGGTGACAGGCATATGCGCATTAAAAGAGTTGGTGATAAATTCAAAGTAGAAGTCTTTGCTGGAGAAAAGGTGAACGGACATTGTCCTTCAGTAGATATACTGTTTGAATCTGTCGCAAAAGAAGCGGGAAGCAATGCTGTTGGGATAATATTGACGGGTATGGGCTACGATGGGGCAAGAGGTTTACTGGCAATGAGAAGAAAAGGGTCCCGTACAATCGGACAGGATGAAAAGTCCTCTATTGTTTTTGGTATGCCAAGGGTGGCCTTCGAAATAGGTGCGATAGAAAAGCAGAGCGCCCTTGACAAAATCCCGCAGTTATTGGTTGAAATGCTAAAGTAAGGAGATATTTATGAAATCGATAATAGGTATTGGCGAATATGCTGTATCAAACTACAGCATTGATGCCATCAAAACCTTTGCACTAGGCTCCTGTGTTGCGGTTACCGCCTATAGTCCCATAAGGCATAGGGGTGCAATGATTCATGTGGCTCTTCCCAGACCAGCCACTGCCGAGGAGGCCTTTGCCAGACCATGTTATTATGCTAGTACAGGAATACCGTTGATGCTTAACAGGCTATACAGGGACTGCAACTGCAAAAAGGAGGAGCTGCAAATTCAGATTTTTGGAGGAGCAGGGTCCATCGGAGAAAAGGATGTCTTTCACATCGGCAGAAGAAACATAGAGGCTGTTTATGAAACTCTGAACAGCTTGAGTCTTAAAGTAAATAATGCAGAAATTGGCGGCAAGGTCAGCAGAACCATTGAATTAGATGCAAATACTGGGCTTGTCATGATGTCTACCCACCCAATCATTATTTAAGGGGTGAACAAAATGGAGAAAAATAGAGTGACTGCTGTGCTGGACAATATTGGTGATGGCCTGATCGTGGTAGATATATACAGCAAGATTGTTTTTATCAATAGGTCGGCTGAGGCTTTGACAGGTTGGACAACTGAGGACGCGATGGGGAAGGATTTCCATGAGGTATTCCCCCTTATAAACATAAAAACCGGAGAAATAATGGAAAATCCCATTGATGAGGCATTGCGGCTGAAAGCTGTGGTAGGGCTTAAGAATAATTCGGCCCTTGTCTCCAAACCGGGTGAGAGGCTTATTGTATCAGCAAGCTGTTCACCCATAAAGGGCGAAGGGGATAATATAGACGGTGTTGTAGTTGTTTTCCGTGATATCAGCAGAATAAAAAAAATTGAGGAGGAGCTGGTTCAGGAGAGGAACAACCTGAAGATGACCTTCGACTATTCTCCCTTGGGAATGCTCATAATGGATTACAACAGAGTTATTAAAGAGGTGAATCCAGCCTTTCTTCAAATGCTTGATCTGACTGTTGAGGAGGTTTTAGGATTAAGCTATGGGGATGGAATTAATTGTCTAGGCAGCAGAGAAAGAGGCTGCGGATATGGAGTACAATGCGGACTATGTGAAATAAGAAAAAAAATTGTATCTGTTATCAAAACAGGAATACCCAACAGAGATCTTGTCATACAACAGACAGTAATGCGGAATGGTAAGGTTGAGACTCCCTGGTATAACATATTCTTTATACCCATAAACCTTGCCGGAGAGAAAGCAATTTTACTTGTAATAAACGATGTGACCGATAGTATGGAACGTGAGAAGAGATTGATTGAGGCCAATAATTTCAGCCTCAAGATGATGGAAAACTTTCCTGCTATGATATGGAAGACAAACAATTCCGGGAAGAATGTTTATGTCAGTCGAAGTTTATCAGAATATATAGGCAGGAGTGAACAGGAAATTCTTGAGGAGGGCTGGCTCCGGTATACTCATATTGAAGACAGAGAAAGGCTCTCAATAGATACTGAAGAACAGATTAATAAGCTTTTTCTTAACAATACAGAATTAAGGCTAAGGCATGTTAGCGGTGAATACAGATGGATATATATTATCATAAAACCCTTTATTGATATGCATGGAAACCAGGATGGTTACATAGGAATAGGTCTGGATATCAATGGTAAAAAGATAACCGAAAGCCTCCTGCTTGAAAGTGAGGAGAGGTATAGACATCTGTTTATGAATCTGCACAGCGGATTTGCATATCACAGGGTTGTATATGACGAAAAGGGACAATGCTCCGACGTTGAGTTCTTAATAGTAAATGAGGCCTTCAAAAAGATGTTTGGATTTGAGGGTAAAGAGATTGAAGGCAAGCTGTACTCCGAGCTTTTTGATTCCACTCAGCAGATACTTCAGCTTGATTTCTGCATTGTTGAAAAAATGCTTCAGGATGGGAATAGTATCTCCGTTGATGAAGTGTTCTCTGAAATCTATAAAAAGTGGTATTCAATTGCCTTATACAGTCCGCAGAAAGATCATTTTGCAATTGTTATTACTGATATTGATCAAAAGAAAAAGGCGGAAATCGAGCTTAAAAGGGCTAAGGAAGAGGCTGAAAAAGCAAATAAGGCAAAAAGCGAGTTTCTTGCCAACATGAGTCATGAAATTCGGACACCTTTAAATGGTATAGTTGGAATGATCGATCTTACCCTGCATACCGGACTGGATTTAGAACAAAAGGATAATCTTAAAACAGCTAAAAACTGCGTCGATTCCCTGTTGAAAATAATAAATGATATTCTGGATTTTTCAAAAATGGAAGCAGGAAAGCTGTTAATTGATGATATCAATTTTAATATAAGAGAGCTTATTGAAGATATATTTAAAACACAAGCCACAGTAGCTGAGAAAAAGGGCTTGGAAATAAATTACTCCTTCTATTCCGGTATTCCGCAATACTTAAAGGGAGATCCCAATAGACTCAAGCAGATACTTAACAACCTTATTGGAAATGCTATTAAGTTTACCGAGGAAGGGGAAGTAAAAATATCTGTCAGGAAAAACCATGTTGAAGAAGAGCAGGTTGAACTGCAGTTTTCAATAGCAGATACCGGGATAGGTATTAGTGAAGCTGAACAGGAGAAGCTTTTTAAAACCTTTAGTCAGGTGGATGGTTCAATTACCAGAAAATATGGAGGTAATGGGCTGGGCTTGGCCATTTCAAGGCAATTGGCAGAGATGATGGGCGGCAGAGTATGGATTGAAAGCGAGAAAGGGAAGGGCAGTACCTTTCACTTTACTGTAAGATTTAAAGAAGGTGAGGCAGCACAGGAAGTTAAACATCATATATCCGTTCATCACAAGACCTCCTACAACCTGCATATACTTCTTGCAGAAGATGATTCTGTTAATCGGACAGTTATTTCAAGAATGCTGAAGGAGCGGGGCTACAAGGTTGATACTGCAAACAGCGGAATTGAAGTGCTTGAGCTTCATTCAAAAAATAAATATAATGTTATTCTCATGGATATTCATATGCCAGAAATGGACGGTATTCAGACAGCGCAATGTATCAGAGAGAGAGAGGGTACAAATTATCATACACCAATAATCGCAATAACTGCCCATGCACTGCAGGGAGACAGGGAAAGATTTCTGGAACTCGGTATGGATGAATACATTCCAAAGCCCGTAAGAATGGAAGAAATGTTCAGGGTAATAGAAGAGGTATATGTCAAGATCCAGATGAATTCAGAAGCTAACAGTCTTAAAATAGACAGCAGCGGAAACATTGTGTTTGTACAGAAGATGAGTAATAGAGATTTTGACAAAGTGAACGGAGAACAGATTGAGAAAATAGAAAAAGCAATGGTATGCTTGGAAGAATGCATTAATGAAAAGGATTTGTCGTTGACCGGAAAATATGCACATGAGCTTAAAAACCTATGCAATAGTATTGGTGCAGACGAGTTAAAAAGTCTTGCCTTTCAGATAGAGCTTGCGGTAAGACGAAGTAAATTTAAGGATGTACTCTATAGTTTTCTTGCATTTGAGAAGGAACTAAAAACCTTTAAAAATATTTATTGCACAGAAAAGGAGAAATAAAATGCGGATTCTAATCGTTGAGGATGATTTAGTAAGCAGAAGATTCTTACAGAAGTTTTTATCCCGATATGGAGAATGTGATGTTGTTGTTGATGGAATAGAAGCTTTGGATGCATTTTTGTTTTCATTAAAAGGCCAGAGTCCTTACGACCTTGTATGCCTTGATATAATGATGCCAAAGGTTGATGGTATGAAAGTGCTGAAAACTATTAGAGATATAGAGACCCAAAAGGGAATACCTGCCGAAAGCAGATCCAAGGTTATTATGACAACTGCTTTAAATGGGACTGATCTTGTCAATAAGGCCTTCGAGCTGGGCTGTGAAGGCTTTGCGTCGAAGCCTCTGGACACAGAAAAGCTGGTTGAAGTAATGAAAAAACTTGGACTTATAGGGGATGAAATGGCCTGATCTCACACAGGAGTAAACCCTATTATATAATGCTCGGGTACTTAAGTTCCTGAGGTATGCAGAAATGTGAGTAATTAAGAAGTAAAAAGTGTTGATAATTAAACCATAAAGTAATGTCAGGAGATAAGAATATGAAGGCAGAATACATTAACCCTTTTATTGAGGCTAGTATGAATATCGTACATCAAACTACCGGGTTTTCACCAAAACTGGGCAACATATTTGTAAAGGAAGAGCCCTATACAAAAGAAAATTTAGTTGTTTTGATAGGCTTAACCGGCCAGATCATGGGCAGTGCTGTTATCACCTTTAATAGATTCACAGCATTAAGGATAGCATCTTCCATGATGATGGGAATGCCGGTGGAGGAGCTTGACGAGATCGCTAAAAGTGCAATAGGTGAACTATGCAATATGATATTGGGTAACACTGCAACCATTTTCTCACAAAAGGGAATTGAAATTGATATAACACCACCTACAATCTTTATTGGAGACAACATCCAGATGAGTGTGCATAGGAGTGTGGTTGTTTGCGTACCTCTGATACTGGAGGATGGAAATCAAATACATATTGATATATCCTATTTGGATAGAAATAATTAGAGTAATATCTAATAAAAACCTTTTATTGAATATATAAACTATGCTAAAATAAACTCAAGTAATAAAGATAAAGGCAAAATCACCTAAAGGTGATGACGCAAAGCTACGAGTCTAAGTCGGAATTCCGATAGGATAGTCGGGTTGCCTCATACATAAGCTAACGGAGCAAAGCCTTAAGGCTTTAATCCGGTTTGGGTGTTGTAGATTCTGTTTCATGGGACTTCAGCCCTAAACCAACACTGCCGGCCTACAGCCGGTGGGACTAACTTATTTACAAGTAGGCGATTTGCACTGTTTGAATACCTGCTTGTTTTATTTTTGAAAAAAGCTCAGCCTTTAACTTATTATTGCTTGGCAAGGAGTATAAGCAAAAACAAAAATAAAGTATTAATAACTATTAAGTATATGTTGAGCAAAAAGGGAGGAAGAGCTATGGATAAATTGGATATTCTACTTGAACGGATAAACGAAGCGCTGAGAAGCGGGAAAAAAGAGGACATACTTAAGCTTAACAGCGACTATGGCAACAAGCTTAAGGAGCTAGTGATCTGCTTTGAAGATGTTGCTGCAGACACAAAAGGAGAAAATTATTAACTCCCAGAAGAGCCTGAAGGATAAGTTTTCACATCCTTCGGGCTCTTTTAGTTATAATGACTAAGGACACAATAAAGGAGCTTTAATACGCACCAATTCAACAAATTTTTACATAAAAAAACAATGCTTGACAATGGGGAAATATACCTATACAATATAGTACATAGAGTAGGTGGGTAAGTGGTCACTCACCCACC
This sequence comes from Bacillota bacterium, assembly GCA_023436515.1. Taxonomy (GTDB): domain Bacteria; phylum Bacillota; class Clostridia; order Acetivibrionales; family DSM-1351; genus Ruminiclostridium. Next base: position 3,099 of record JAEZIV010000016.1, on the reverse strand, counting down.
ACGGAGGATTTAAAATGAGCTTCTATATATCACGTAAAGAGAGAATAATACTTACATCCATTGAGATTATGGATGAACTTGGTTTTCAAAGCTTGTCCACAAAGGAGATCTGCCGGAGACAGGAGGTCTCGGAAGGGACTCTTTACAAGCATTTCCGCAGTAAGAATGATGTTATTCTTGGTGTTTTAAACTATTATTCGAAGTTTGATGAAGATATCAAGCAAACCATTGAGATGAAAAACATGTCTGCAACAGAAGGAATTACATATTTTATTGCTCGGTTTGCAGAGTACTATGAAAGTTATCCAGCTATGACTGCAATTCAGAATTCACATGAAGTATTGAGGAATGAAGCAGGAGTTGCTGACAAGGTTATAGAAATTTTTGAATCCCGTACCAATTTCATATCATATCTGGTTGAAAAAGGTCGAGAGAATGGAGAAATCAATGCCGATATTGATTCAGAAAGCCTTTCTGATGTGGTTCTCGGTACTTTTCAAGCAATATGTCTTAAATGGAGAATGAGGAATTATAACTTCCCGTTGAAACAGCGAATTCTTACAGCACATGAGAAAATAATGAGAGCCTGCCAAAAATGTTAACATAGATGACAAATTAATAAGTGAAGAAACATAAAGAATATTTTCACAAACATATCTTTGACATTATAGTTTATTAGTCTTGTGCCTTTACTTAAGAAAGGGGGATACTGATGAAACGAGTACTTATTGTCGATGATGCTTCTTTTATGCGTATAGCATTAAAAACTGTCCTTGAAAAGAATGGTTTTGAAGTGATCGGTGAAGCTGAAAACGGGGTAGTTGGTGTGAAAAAGTATGGTGAGCTAAATCCTGATATTGTTACTATGGATATCACCATGCCGGAAATGAATGGAGTAGAAGCTCTGCGGATGATTCGCTCTATTGATAGTAATGCAAAAATTATTATGATATCTGCAATGGGGCAGGAGAATTTCGTACGAGAAGCAGTAATGCTTGGAGCCAAAGGATTCATTGTAAAGCCTTGGAATGAAGACTATGTTGTTGAAACATTAAGTAAACTGTAAAGGGTTAAAAAGGGGGTTGAAGAGTGAGTGAATTATTAAGTAGCCAATATGTAGTCTATGAACTGGCCACAGAGAGGTATGCATTAAAAATCTCCGATGTTTATGAAATTATTAAAATGCAGAAAATTACTGCAGTGTATAATAGTAAAGCTTATCTTGAGGGAGTTATCAATCTCCGCGGAAAAATTGTACCTGTGGTAAATCTGCATAAGCGATTTGGTCTCTCTGATTACCTGGCAACAAAATCTACTCGTATTGTTGTAGTTCAAAGCAGAGATGAAATGGTAGGAATAGTTGTAGATAAAGTAAATCAGGTTGTAAAATTTAATGATATACAGCCTCCGCCTGATATGATTGCAGGCATTGACGGCAATTATTTTGACGGGATTGGACTAGCAGAAGAGGGTGTAGTCAGCCTTCTAAGAGTAGAAAGGGTATTACATGAACAATAAGGTGGTGTGTTATGTCCTCGGTATATGAAAGTTCTGAAATGATTGGAGCATTTCTTGATGAAGTGGAAGAACAGCTTCAGCTCCTTGAGGGTAGCATATTGGAGTTGGAGAAAGAGGGTGAATCACCCGAGGTTATCCAAAAAATCTTTCGAGTAGCTCATACATTAAAAGGTTCTTCATCAGCAATGGGATTTGAAAAGATGAAACACCTTACACATGAGATGGAAAATGTTCTAGATAGAATAAGAAATAATCTTTTAAAAGCTAGTAGACCTGTTATCAATATACTCTTTCAATGTGCAGATCATTTAAGAATGCTGAAGGAAGATTTTTCAACAGACAGGAAGGATATAAGAACGGATATATCATCTACCTTAAATGCTTTAAGACAGATATTATCCGGTGAATTGAAAGAGTTTCAAACAAAAATCGATGAAGTAAAACGGGAAGTTATCCCCGATAGGCTCATTACAGCAGCTGAGTTTGAGATTTCTCGGGATAAAGAAGCCTTGATGGTAAAAGCAGTAGAAAATGGATTACATAATCTGAATTGCACAGTTAGAATTCTTGAAGAGAGCCCTATGAAAGTCACTCGTGCCTACCTAATTCTCAACTACTTCAATGAAATAAGCACTGTTATTGATACAAAGCCTAATATTCTCGAACTCAGTGACGATGCCGATATCAGAGAAGTTTCTTATCTTGTCATATCGGAGCTCGATTCAGGCACTCTTCAGTCAAAAGCACAAATTGAAATAATGGATATTGAGGGAGTCAAGGTCCAGCCTTACGATATTAATACGAAGAAGGAAGAGTCCGTAAAGTCTGATAAGGATGTGGATGAAGGCCTTGAAGCTAGAGATGCTCAAAGGTCACCTGGTACAGAAAAAAAGATTGCTCAAACTGTCCGGGTTGATGTGGAACGCCTTGAAAAAATGATGAATCTGGTGGGTGAGCTAGTAATAGAGCAAACCAGAATAGCCCAGGTCGGAAATACCTTATATAATCGATACCCTTCTGATGATGCAATTGACGATTTAATGGGAATATCCAATCATGTTTCAAGGGTAATCAGTGAACTTCAAGAGGGGGTTATGAAGGCCCGTATGTTACCAATACAGCAATTATTTAATCGTTTCCCGCGAATGGTAAGGGATTTGGCACAATCTCTGGATAAGGAGATTGAGTTAATACTTGAGGGTGGAGAAACCGAGATGGACAGAACCATTATCGAAGAAATTAATGATCCCATGATCCATATAATCAGAAACGCCCTTGATCATGGCCTGGAAACAAAGGAAGAACGTCTGAAAGCCGGAAAACCCATAAAGGGAGTGCTCCGAGTCACTGCATTTCACCAGGAAAACCACGTTATTCTTACCATTGAAGACGATGGTGCAGGCATAAATGCAAAGAAAATCAAGGAAGCGGCAGTCAGGAAGCAAATCATTACCCAGCAGGAGGCAGATGGCTTATCCGACAATGAAGCGGTGAATCTAATATTCCATACAGGCGTCTCTACAGCAAAAGCTGTCAGTGACGTCTCGGGACGGGGAGTTGGCATGGATATCGTCAGGAATC
>JAEZIV010000414.1 GCA_023436515.1 Bacillota bacterium | reverse complement strand
TTCGTTGAGGTATCCCCACCCATTTTAAGTCTGTACCAGCCGTCGGCAAGGGTAGTCGGCTTACCCGATGGGGCAGGCGTAGTTGAAAGTAGAGGGATTGTAGGTCCGCCCGGTGCGTTCTCAGGTGTGAAAAATGTTACCTCCGCGTGTTTGGGCGTGTAACCTTTTGTCGTCCAAACAATTATCTTCGTACCATTTGCACTGCTCTCACCGCTGGCATTAACCAGCAGCGCCTGATCGGTGTAATCCCTTATGGTGCAGAAGTCGGAATAAACACTGATAGTCCAATTAGGCGCATACCATGATGACGCTTGATTTCCACTTATTGACTGTACTCCGATGCCTACCCCATCATAGGCGATGGAGTACTTCGGGCCGCGATCTTTATTGTAGCTTACGAGTTTTATCGTAAATGGCTTATCGGGTTTTCTGTCGGAAAGCTCGAGCCAAACTGCGTTTGTTTCCACGGGGTAAACCCATTTGCCAAGGATCTGTAAATAGTATTCACCGTCAGCTAAAACCTCAACGCCCTCAACAACCACAGTTGGGGGGGTGTAAGTAGACGATGCCGCAGAAGCACCCAAAGGAATGTCCCCCAGCGACAATACCATACAAAGGGTGAGCAGTACGCACACAATTCGTCTTTTCATAATCTTATTCCTCCTAGTCGTTTATTGAAAGCGATAATATCAATCCTGCTAGTTCAATCACTTTTACAAACAAGACCATATTTCACACTTATCTCTATATATTTATATCATATTTTACTCTGAAAAGCCGTTTATGGCGCGAAATGTGTTTTATACTGCTCGAATTGCTTCTATTCTCTATTCCTATTGCACAGGATAAGATGAAGAAGGTCTAGCAGAGGTGTTTCTAATAAAATGTCCAGAACCGGTATGCTGCTTCCGGCTTCCAAAGATGAAACTGTTCAGTTCTATACATGAAACCTTATCCTCATTCATTTTCCCATCCGGTTATAAAATAATTATCTTATAACACCTCCAGCATCTGTGCCGGATTCTCCGCTGCCTTAACATTACCAAAGGCTTTTGCAATCATCCCTTCCTCATCAATCAGATATGTTGTTCGAACTACTCCCATGCTGACCTTACCGTAATTCTTTTTCTCCTGCCACACATCATATGCCTTAATGCAAGCAAGCTCTGTATCAGAAAGCAATGTAAATGGAAGTCCATACTTTTCTTCAAACTTTTTATGAGATGACACACTATCCTTACTCACCCCAAGAACCACAGCTCCCTTTTCCTGAAACTGCGGATACAGCTCCCCGAAATTGCAGGCCTGCTTGGTACAGCCCGGAGTATTATCCTTTGGATAGAAATATAAAATAACCTTCTTTCCCTTGTAATCCTCTAATGTATGCATCCGACCATTCTGATCCGGTAAGGAAAATGCCGGCGCTTTTGTTCCTATCTCTAGCATAATATAGTCTCCCTTTCTTTTTCAATTGTAGTTTTCCGTTAAAACTTATCAATGAGTTATTATTTATTGTGCCCAGAAGAAGGATTTTCAAAGACCCCTTATTTCTTTTCCACAATAATCAGTGGAATAATCATCTCATCTTTCGTAAGTCCCGCATGAACACCAATATACTTCTCTACCTCTTCTTCTGTGTTGTAGATAGCCAAGTCATCTGTTGCAATAGCAAGATAATCTCCCAGCATGTCCCGAAAGTATTTATGCTCTGTTCCGCATCCGAATAATTTCATATCAAGCACTTTTCCTTTTGGTAAAAGAAGAAATTTATCACCAAATTCTTTAGTGAATTCTTTCTCAAACTCATCTCTTTTATCTTCCTTAATAAACAGATTCAAGGCTCTGGGCTCAATAGTGGGAATTCTTTTCAGGCAATTCATAATTTTGGGATAATTCTTAATACATACGCCTTTTGAGTCCATATGGCCGTGGTCAGCAGTTACTACCACAAGAGTGTCCTTTAGTTCATCCGTGAGACTTTCAATCCTTCTTTCAAGTGATGAAATCACCTGTTTTGCCTCGTCACAATAGCAACCCATTCGGTGCATTGTATAGTCGGGTTCATTGAAATAACAGTATATGTACTTTTGTCCGGGCTCCTCACAATATGTTTTAATAATTTCGCAGCTTTCCTCAAATGTACCCGGATGAGGCGGGATAAAGGGTGCTACAAAATATGCTTTCCCGCCGGCTGAATTAATCCTGTCATTCACACTTGAGTACCCTAAGTACTTCCAAGCAACACTCTCTTCAGCCACCTTCTCTTTAGACTCGGTATCTGTATTAAGAAATACTGTTACATCCCTGTCTATCTGTGGAAAGTAACAGTCCCATCCAAGCCATCCATGTTCGCAGGGAGTAAGGCCATTACCAATTGATGTCGTCGCCGCTACTGTAGTTGGTGGAAAGGTCGAGCTGTATGCTCCAGCAAAATGAGTGTTGAAAAACCCGTTTTTATCAAGATTTCGCTCAATAATGTTTTTACCCATTCCATCAAGAAGAATAACCAATATATTTTTATAATCTTTCGTAATATATCGATCGAGAATTTCAAGAGTTCCGCCATTAGTCGGAAGCCCCCACTTCTTCAGGATTGAATTTGCAAGATTGGCTATTGAGTTGTTATAATCCGGATAAATAATATTTTTGTTCATGTCCTCCCCCTTCTATATATTAAGTTTTCGGTATTGCATTAAAATAATGTAATTTTCAGTTTATCCTTGCATCTATTTTATATCAAGAAATGTACTATTGAAATAAGTAAACTTACCTCCTGCCCATGCGTGGCACACCAAAAAAGAAACAGAAGAGATATAAATGATACCCCTTCTGTTCCTTTAAAAGATTATTTCACTTTACTGAAGCTGCTTCCCTTTTCATCTAAGTCCTAATCATTTGTTGTCCAAGAACAAATCCGGTAAGATATTGTATAAATAACGATTCACGCAAGTCCAGTTATGAGCTCCGCCCTCCAATGTCAAGTAATAGAAGTTTCCCTTTCTAAGATCAGCTGAATAAACAAACGTATCAGTAAGCTTCTTCATTTCAGCGATTTGGGTATTCATTCCACCATAAGCCAAATCAGCTGTACCTGTTGCACAGAAGATGCGTATATCGTCCTTTGTATACCCCGCTTTTTTAGCTATTTCAGCTAAATATTTTGCTTTGATCTCATCATCTGTTCCTGTGAAGCTATATCCTTCTTTCTTTATTGAGTCTACATCCTGCCAGCACCACAAGCTAATTGGAACATAGTATTTAAAATAATCTATGCTATAAATGTAGTTATACCAGGTGCAGGCGGAACCCATGGAGAATCCACCGACAGCTCTGTGATTTCTTGCTGCAAGCAAGTCTTTTTTACTGGTTGACTGAGCATACACATTATATTTTCCTTCGATAGTAGGTATGATATCCTTCTCTAGTTCATTATGGAAATTCTTAATACGGAACAGTCCATCTTCCATCTGTCTCTCAGCTGTATATGGAGCTGTATTATACCAGGTAGGAGTAACGATAATCATTGGCTTCATCTTACCGGCAGCAATCAGATTATCAACTACTCTCATAAGCTCAGTGTTCTGATCAACACCGCCAAAAGCTGTATGCTGGCTCTCGGAATTACCATGAATCAGGTATAATATATCATATTTTTTAGTTTTATCCTTTTCATCATATCCGTGAGGAAGATATACAAGCATATACTTATCTAAAGCTTTTGCCTCTTGATCGTATGTATTTGTTTTATAGTCAACTCTTACAATAGAGCCTCTTATACTCTCAGGATCTGAGGTCCTGTATGCCTTTGGTATGTCTCTGCACTCTTTTTCATCAAAGGATAGGTCATTATGCACCAAATTATCAATAGCAGCCTGCAATTTAATAAGTAAGTCGTCAAATTTTGCTTGTGTTGAAGCTTTATCAGCAATGGCAGCGTCTGAATCTTTAATAAGTGTATCAACCGCATTACCGTTAGAATAGCGCTTCAGCTCGATCTCCTTTGCACTCATGACTAAGGATTTCAAATCATAAAAGTTTGGTTTTGATACAGAATTAGGGCCTTTACCGGTTAAAAGCATTTGACCTAGCTTACTTGTATCCTGATAAGCAGTACCCGTAGTATCAAATATGTTCAAAGTAGCTATTCTTGTACTTCCAGTTGCATCATTTATCTGACCTTCTACACCCATAACCTTACCATTAGTCGGGTTTTCAGATAATGCAACACGGCCTTCAATTATATAACCGCCTGCTACTGTCTTTGCAGCTGAATACAGATTTGTTAAATCTCCATGGTCAGCGGATCTTTCATTCTTAAAATTAATTCTAAACTGACTATCATCGCCTTCATATATCCCGCCTCTCTTATTATCCTGGTCCAGGAAAAATTCGACGCTATCTTTCTCATAAACATTACCTGAAGCATCGGAAAGGTTAGCATCCTTTACTTCGGCCAGGAAATACACAGCATTATCATCCCACAGCACCCTCAAGGTTGCTGTTGTTTTGGTTTTGTCGGAGCTTATCTTTGTAAATTTTACCGGTTCGGCAAGCTTCCAAGCAGCTTCAATGTTTCCGTCAATACTATCCGGTGAGCCATAGTAAGCAACAACTCTTCCCCTGGCATCAAAACCATTTGCATCTACTTTAATCCTTTGAGTCCCTAGGTCTCCACTAGTTGTCTTATCATAGCCGAGCTTCTGGGCAAGAGTTATTGTTCCTCCGGCAACCGGCTTATCAAGAGCTTCCTTAATTGCAGTGGCCAAATGGGCATTGTTTATATTACCTTTTACAGCACCGAGCTTTGTAAGACCCTTTTCTGCTGCAAACTTTATTGTGTTTTCATATGTAAAATCTTTTCCTGTTTTGTAACCCAATGCTTCAAGCATTACCTTGTAAATCATCTGAGGGGTCACAGGACCGTTTGGGTTAAATTTGTCTCCGCCAACGCCAGTCCATCCCAACTGGGGATTAGCCTTAAGATATGCTAAAATATTTCTTTCTTCTTTCGATGCTAATAAATCAGCATCAGTAAAGTTCACTTTAGATGAAAATGTTAGAGCCTCCTCCTCTAATCCACATAATCTAAGAAAGACTTCTGCCGCTTGAATTCTTGTAGTTCCTTTTGCTAGGTACTGGTCATTTACACCATTTCCATCACCTTTAAGTAAATTTAGCCTTTCCAAATACTGTGCATCGGTCTTGGCGTTAGCATCAGCAAATGCAGGTATCGAAAATGTTGTGAGTACGCATATTGCTAAGACTATTGCAAGTAGCTGCTTGAGATTTCTCATACTCTCAGATCCTCCTGATTGAATAAATAGGTTACCTACAAAGTATTAATAGCTTTGTTATTTCTATTTTATTCTCACAGGAAGTTTTTTACAACACAATAATGCTAACCCTTCCTCAGAGCTCCGTAACTCCAACAAGTGACATACTTTAGATCTGAGTTTAGTCTATTAATCTTTTAAAATGTAGTTCGTGAGTATACAACAAACTTCCTATACCCCTAAATTTTAACTTTTGAGATAGTAACGTCTAAGTTTATTTTTTGTATCGTTCTGCCATTTGCTCAAGAGTGACACACTCAACCTTGCTTGCGTATCCCACTGAACCAAAGTCAACTATTAGTGTTCCAACAGCCTCCTTTACACCATTTTCAATACATCCAACAACTTTAGCAACATATTCATCGGGAATATGTCCGGTGGTCACTGTATCCATAATTGGAGCTAAGAATACTCTTGGGTCAAATTGATTGTTCTTTTCGCAAAGAAGCTGATATATTTCACCTATTGAGCCATTCTTCTTTAACTCTGGATTTTTTGTGAACAGCTCCCACAGGTTTCTGGTTACAGCAAGACGAATATCTGTATCTACATTTATTTTACCAATTCCACAGGGTATTACAGATTTCAATTCATTAATAGGAATTCCATGTGCATTTTGAATATTACCCCCAAGTTCATTTATTTCATTTACTATATATTGAGGTACTGTGGAAGATCCATGTGACACCAATACCCCAAATATGCCTTCATGTCTAAGATTTTCTGTACATGCTATTGCAATTTCTTTTCTAAGCTTTACATTTTTACCCTTACTAGCGCCATGCATGGTTCCATAGGATATTGCAAGACAGTCCACTCCGGTTTTTCTGAAGAATTCAACCACCTTCATAGGGTTGGTATATGTTGAAGTTTCAGCAAATACATCATCTTCAACACCAGCCAAAACACCCAATTCTCCCTCAACAGAGACGCCCCTTTCATGGGCTTACTTAACAACCTCTCGAGTTAGCTCTACATTATCCCCAAATTTGAGGTGGGAGCCATCAATCATAACTGATGTATAGCCATTATCGATCGCAGCCTTAACAGAATTGAAATCCTTGCCGTGATCGAGGTGCAGAACAACTGGAATATCTGCCTCTGCAGCAAAGCCTTTAACGGCATCCCCAATGCGTTTTGCACCTCTGATTTTATCCTCAAGGGTTGACTTGGCAAAATCAGTACAGCCACCCATAAAGCCGTTTGCAAGATCAGCACCCTGCAATATTGCTGCTGATCGGAATGTCTTATGAATATCTATTACTGCCTTAGCCTGAGCTACTGCATTTACGTTAAATGCACCTTGAGCAAATTTATATTTATCTATTGTTTCAAGTAGTGGTCTTAATGGAATAATCGGCATATTTTACCCTCCAACGTTTAGAATGGCTGCTTTGCAGCGTTTGAGTTTACTGTTATTTTTGCATCAGGATGATTTTGAACCAAAGTAACAGGAAAATGAGCTGATACCTCACCATAAGCCGCCTGTCTTACTACAGCTCTATGCCAATCTCTGAAGCAATATAATCTGATTTTTTTAGCAGCTAAAATTTCTTTTATGCCAATCGTTACACAATACTTTGGCATAGCATCAATGGCTCCGCATAAGTCACCTACTGAGTTTATTGTTCTTGTCTCCTTAGCTATTTCAAGCACTCTTGTGCCACGAGTTGCATATTCTTCAGAACTTACATCTTCTGGCTCATTAAAGGCAACATGTCCATTAATACCAATTCCCCCAAAACATATATCTACACCTC
>JAEZIV010000409.1 GCA_023436515.1 Bacillota bacterium | reverse complement strand
TCCTCACCAATTATTGATAGCTTACAATTGTAAGGCCTATTTACATAAAAAAGGAATAAAGCCCGAAAACTCTATCCCTTTAAGCTGTTCTGATATATACTTTTTACTTTCATTAATATATGAAGCTAAAGTCAATTAATATATTCTGTACCTTCCGCTTAATGCGAGCATTGCAAACAGGTACAGGCAGTTATCATAATAACGCCTCTTACCCAGTCTCAAAGGCGTATCCCACAGCTTTCTTACGCAGGCTTCCCAGTCAGGGCCCTTTGACGATAAGGCTGCAGCTGCATTTGTCGCTATTATAGCCACGGGGTGCAGTGCCTTGCCCGGAAGTATTCTACCATCCAATTCGTATACTCCGTCCTGCCATCTTTCTACTGTATGGCAGAAGAAATGCAGCAGCTTGTCAGCAATCTCGCAGTGCCAATCCTCAGGATTCTCCATATCCTTGCTGAACCAGCCATAATCCAGAGCAATATTTGCAATAGTTCTATAAGCATCGGAATAATAGGTATCTCTACGGAAATGTCCGAACATTGGATTGGTCATGGGATTACCGTTAAATTCTGAGCATTCAGGATTTAATCCGGTTACAGGATTGCACGCCTTTTTCAGAAATGCTCTGCTTGCAGCAGCCGCCTCTTTCCAGAAAGACCTGTCCCCTTCGTCAGCCCAGAGTGCAAAAAGCTCATAAAAGTGCGGAAGGTGATAGGATGCGTCAGTAAAGTTACATTCAGCAACAAACTTGATCAGCTTTGTTTCAGGATCCCACATCGGACAGCCTGTTCCCGGCTTTTCACCCTTATGTACACAGTCACGAAGGATTGTACGTGCCTCATTTGAATAATTATATATTCCTTCTCCATCACCCCATCTGCGTGATGCAAAGAAGAGTGCCATTGCAAAGTATTCTTCACCATCGGGAGCAGCCCCCTGATAATTCCTTGTACCATCGAGCTTGCAGGACCATGCAAAATAACCCTTTTGGTCTGAGTCATCATCATGATACATATAGGTCTTTGACCATTTCCAGATACGGTCAAACTCTTCCTTTTTGTCAAGCTGCACACACATCATCATACCATAAGACATACCTTCTGAACGGGCATCGTTATTTCCGGTATCCTCTATATAGCCCATATCTTCCCCGACGGGGTGATATATACGCTCTTCCTCACTCCCATAAAACATTGTCTGGAAGGTTTGCTCTACCCTTGCATCAATTTCCTCCTGAGAATAGCCGAGTTCGAGAAAAACATTGCGGTATTCGTTGCTGTAATAAGCCCCCTGCTTCATCCTGTAGCCTCCTTTGAGAATTGTAGAATAAAAGTATTTAATTAAATTCACTAAGATTAATAATATTATGTATAATAATATCACATTACCTATATTATGTTATCATTGAAATCTATAACAAAATGACTGAAAAATATAAGAAATTATATTTGATTTTTGATTTTATTAATGCCGGAGATACGGCTGATAATTTAGTTAAGTATATATAAAACAAAGCGACGAGGAGTCCTCGACGCTTTGTTTTCAGTTATGCTTTATTGAAGCGTAAAGCTTATTTTTTTATTTATTGCTGCTGGAGCTGCTATCACCTTCAGTAAGCTATCTGGCTATTCTGCACTATTCATAACACAACTACTGCAGCTTTGCGGAGGTAAGGCTTAGAGCAGGTGCTTGCGCAATTCTTCAGCACTATCCATACACAACAGGCCGGGTGCAACATCAAATACTGTCTTGCAGCCCTTTTCACCCTGGGCATTCAGGCGGTAGGCAGCCCTTGCATATGCCACCATTACGCTGGCAGTAAACTCCGGATTTGAATCCAGCTTCAGGCTATATTCAACAACATGTGAATTTTCACCTGAGGCACCTGTTCTTCCCGAACGAATAACAAAGCCTCCATGAGGAATTCCGCTGTGATCTCTTTCCAGTTCCTCTTCGGATATAAAATGCACTATAGTATTGTAATCAGCGAAATAGTTTGGCATATTCTTTATTTCATTCTCTATTACAGCCTTGTCAGCTCCTTCTTCAGCTACAACAAAGCACTCGCGAAGGTGTTTTTCTCTAGTTGTAAACTCTGGATTTTTGCCTTCTCTGACACTTTGAAGTGCAGCATCAATAGGAATAGTATACTGCTTGCCATTCTTTACTCCCTTAACACGGCGAATTGCATCGGAATGACCTTGGCTGACGCCCTTTCCCCAGAAGGTGTAATCCTTGCCCTGAGGCAGAATTGCATTCCCATATAAACGATTCAACGAGAACATCCCCGGATCCCAGCCAACTGAAATAATACCAACCTTTCCTGCATTGCAGGCAGCCGAGTCAACCTTCTCAAAATGTTCATTTATTTTAGCATGTGTATCAAAACTGTCTACCACATTAAACATACTGGCAAATTGTGGTGTCTGCACCGGTAAATCGGTGGCACTTCCCCCACATAGAATTGCCACGTCAATGCTGTCTTTCATTGTTTCAACAGCTTCAATAGGGTAAACCTTTACCCCAGGAGTCAACAGCTTCACAGAATCAGGATTGCGCCTTGTAAATACGGCTACCAGCTTTGTGTCAGGATTTTGCCCGATAGCACACTCTACTCCTCGTCCCAAATTGCCATACCCAATAATTGCTATACGAATTGTCATAAAAATCTCCTCTTGTATAATAAAATGATGGAAACAAAACAATAAAATTCATTTTTCCAGTTCTTAAAGGATAACAAATTAATCCATACCATTCGCAACCCCTTTTATTATAACTATTTTATTTATAGAAATAAAGATACTTTATGATATTTTTTTGAATTTTTGAATGAATAAATATTTATTCATTCATTTTTATGCATTTTGGTGAAGCCTTTGTTTATCTTAGCTATATACTTAATATGCAAATTTTTATAAAAAATGTACCTTATTAAGTCCCGCAGAAGGTTTTGTATCGGCAGCTTGATGGTACAGGTGGCTGGGAGTAATCTATTTGCTCGTCGGAGTACGCATATGGTTTAGCTAAAGCCTTCAGCAAGCGCTCCATGACTGTGTAATCCTCTTTCTGGGTTGCTGCAGCCAGGGCTTCCTCCACCCTGTGATTACGGGGAATTATAGCCGGATTGGTATTCCTCATCAGCTCCTTAATTGCGGCTTGGGCTTCCTGCTGCCTGCCCAGCCTTGCTTGCCATCGTTCATGCCACTGGGAAAATTCAGGGGTTGCAAACATGCCCTCGCTATTGGTTATAGCATCAAGGGTCAAGCTTCGGAAGGTGTTGGTGTAATCTGCATTATTTTCCTTCATTATATTCAGGAGATCCTTGATAAGGGCTTCATCATCCTCCTCGGTATTAAAAATACCCAGCTTGGACCTCATACCTGCAAGCCAATGTGTTTTGTAGAATTGATCAAATAGAGAGAGCCTATCCCGGGCTATTTCAACTGCCCTCTCTTGATTAGCATCCAGCAGTGGTACTAGAGTCTCTGCAAATCTTGCCAAATTCCATACCGCTATTTTAGGTTGGTTTTCATAGGCATAGCGTCCGTACGTATCAATAGAGCTGAAAACTGTTGAGGGATCATAGGCATCCATAAAGGCGCAGGGTCCATAGTCAATAGTTTCTCCGCTAACCGACATGTTGTCAGTGTTCATCACACCGTGGATAAAGCCCACCAGCTGCCATCGGGCAATAAGCGCAGCCTGACCCTTGACCACTTCGGCTATCAAGGAAATATATGGATTGTGATTATCCTTAAGCTCCGGAAAATGACGGTTTATTGTATAATCGGCAAGAGCCTTCAGCTCCTCAACCGAACCAAAACCAGCAGCATACTGAAAAGTCCCCACTCGTATATGACTTGCTGCAACGCGGGTCAGGATAGCGCCGGGCAATTTAGTTTCACGGTAAACCGGCTCACCGGTTTTTACCACAGCAAGACTGCGGGTGGTTGGGATACCAAGAGCATGCATTGCTTCACTGATAATGTATTCCCGCAGCATTGGACCAAGTGCAGCTCTGCCATCTCCTCCTCGGGAATAAGGGGTTCTTCCTGAGCCCTTCAACTGGATATCCACCCTTTCGCCTATAGGTGTAATCTGTTCACCCAGCAAATGAGCTCTGCCATCACCCAACATAGTAAAGTAACCAAACTGGTGTCCCGCATATGCCTGTGATAGAGGTAAAGCACCCGCGGGCAGCAGATTGCCCGAAAACACCTCTGCCCCATAGCTGCCTTCCAGCCCATGTACGTCCAAACCCAAGGAAGCTGCCAGCGAACCATTGATAATGATTAATTCAGGGGAGCGAACACGGGAGGGCAGGAGTCTGGTAAAAAACAATTCAGGCAGCCGGGCATAGCTGTTGTCCAGCCTCCACCCAGTTTCTTTTATCTCTTTCATTTCATTTATCTCAGTCATTTTTAATTCCCTTCTACCTTTTAACTTAGTGGAAAAATCATTATATATAATTGAAGTCAGAACAAATTTAAATAGCTGTTACTATTTTATTTTCTGCCCCCCATAAATTTAATATACCTTATAGCAAAAGTTCCATTAGTGCAATAAAAGGTAAAATGCCGATGGCCAAAACCAAAATCAATGTTCATTTTCTTGCCTTACCAGACGGGTCATGCTCTGCTTGGCTTCAGGACTTATGGCATCCTCCAAATAATTGCGTCCTTTCTCCTGTCTTTCACTGCTAAGCATTCGTATTTCCCTTTCGGTTCTTTCTATCTCGGCCTTAAGCTCTCTGGCAGACAGCAGCGAGCAGCCTGCGCCTCTTATAATTAATTGCTGTAAGCCATCTGACGTAGCAACTGTTATATTGTATTTTTTCTTATTGTCATGAGCAAATTTTTCTATATACTGATCAGCTGTTTGAGCTTCTTTTGTATAGACTACATAAATATTGTTATACTCTGAAAGCTCTTCAGGATGCCCCGCAACACGATAAGCATCAAAAACAACAATGATATGGCATTTTCTCAGACCCTGATAATTACTTAAGGTATCCAGCAATTTAGTTCTTGCACCGTCCATATTACTAATTGTATGTTCTTCAAGTTCCGGCCAGGCATGTATGATATTATAGCCGTCCACAAGGAGGTACTGGTCTTTAATTTCCTTCTGCAGGGCAGTGTACTCCTGTCTGGAAGCTTCGTAGTATTGCTTTACCTTTAATCGGGGGTCCCTCCGCCGGGACTTTTTCCCTTGGTTTGCGTTGTACGCCTTATCAAGTATCAGGTCCACCTCTTCAGGACTTAATACACGCTGGGACGAGTACGCAATCTGCCTCTTTTGCTCCTCCTCAGATTGCTCCCCCTTTTCTATTAAATAGCTCTCCAAATGCATGTAATCCTTAACACTGTCCCAGGGTACTATAAATCCAACGCCCTGTGAGCAAAATACAGAGCCTGTAGGATTTTCAAAATCTCTTTCAGAATCATACCCTATTTCTTCCAATACCTGTTCTGTATTATGGCAGGGTTCATAGCCCTTCAAGCTGTAAAACAGCCGACCAAGTCCCTTTGTATAAGCAACAACCTCCCTATGATAATTTCTCATTGCAGTCACAGGAGCACTTCCGGTAAGGACAACTGTTTCACCATCGGAATGGGCTATTTCACACTTCCCCTGCATTTTCTCAATATCGGTCATTGCTCTTCCAACCATTTTCTCGGGGAGCTCCAAGTGAAAAGAATAATAGGGCTCCAGCAACACCGATCGAGCTTCCTTCAAGCCCTGTCGAACAGCACGATAGGTAGCCTCCCTGAAATCACCACCCTCAGTATGCTTATTGTGAGCCCTTCCCGATACAAGGGTTATCCTCATATCAGTTATTGCAGCTCCCGTAAGTACTCCCTTGTGGACCTTTTCCTCCAGATGGGTCATAACAAGTCTCTGCCAGCTTTTGCCCAACAAATCCTCGCTA
>JAEZIV010000352.1 GCA_023436515.1 Bacillota bacterium | reverse complement strand
ATTCAAATAAATGCAGCTGTACGCCTAAAATGGTTCAGCAGTACTTGGGGAAGCTAAGTCAACCCATTTTGGACAGAATTGATATTCATGCCGAAATGCAGACGATAAAATATGAGGAATTGGAAAGATCAGTTGAAGCAGAAGCATCGGCAATTATACGACACCGGGTCAATAAAACCCGAAATATTCAGCTGGAAAGATATAAAGGCCTAGGAGTTTTTTCGAATTCAGAGCTGTCCCCGGCCCTAATCAGACAATACTGTCAGTTGGACAGGCCGACTTCAGGACTTTTGAAACGGGCATTTGAAAAGCTTGGCTTAAGTGCACGAGCTTACACTAGGATTTTAAAAGTAGCACGCACAATAGCCGATATGGAGGGAAGTGACCAAATCAAGTCGCATCACGTTGCTGAGGCAATTCAGTACAGAAGTATGGATAGAATAAAAGTTTAGCCTGCTTATGATATTTTATTGCCGTAAATAAAAACTTAAGGAGACATATATGAGAGATATTGATTATTGGATATGGCTTTCATCCCTTGGGGGCTTGGGGCCGGTAAAAGCAGTTAAGCTGCTTGGTATATACATTGAACCAAGGATAATTTTTGAATTGGGAGAGTCTGAGCTTAAACAAAGTCGTCTACTGACTCCAAAGAATATAAGTGAGCTGCTGGATCAAGAAAAACGTCGTAAAGTTGAAGAGATAAACCAGCTAATGATAAAAAATGACATAAAAATGGTAAGCATCCTTGATAGTAACTACCCTGAGCAATTGAAACAGATATATGATCCTCCGGTAGCTTTATATTATAAAGGAGAGCTTAAGGTAACCGAATTTTCTATTGCAGTTGTCGGGTCGAGAAGGACGACAAGCTATGGTTCAATAATCGCAAAAAGGCTGGCTTATGATCTGGCTTTACGAGGGGTACAGATAATCAGCGGACTTGCCAGAGGGATAGACAGTATTGCCCATGAGGGCTGTCTGGATGCCGGAGGCAGAACAATAGCCGTATTGGGCTGCGGACCAGACTATATATATCCTCCTGAAAATGTAAGGCTCTATGAAAGCATACTTAAATCAGGGGGGCTTATTCTATCGGAGTACCCCCCTGGAACACCTCCCCTTCAGTATAATTTCCCTGCAAGAAACAGAATCATCAGTGGATTATCCTCGGGAGTACTGGTGGTTGAAGCAGCCAAGAGGAGCGGGTCATTGATAACTGCCGGCTTTGCCCTGGAGCAGGGACGTGAAGTTTTCGCTGTTCCGGGAAATATCGACTGTGCTTATAGCAGAGGGACCAATCAACTTATCCAAGATGGAGCCAAAATGGTGCTTCGTGTTGAGGATATTTTAGAAGAGTTTGATTATCAGGAGAAAAAAGTCAGAACTAAAGAAACGAGGGAGGGGAAACGTGAGGATTTCTACTCTGATAATAAGGTATATAGAGGCCTAAGCACTGATGAAATTCGGGTTGTAAAAATAATCCAAAAAGGAATCCATCAAGTAGATGAGATAACTGAAAAAAGTAACATTCCTGTAAGGGAAATCAATAACATACTTTTTATGCTTGAGATGAAGGGTGTAATCCAACAAGCCCCAGGTAAGCAGTATCAAATGTGTTTTTGAATATGTTAAATTTCCTCTTGTCATAATTTTCTGTGATATGCGCATAATTTGATTTAGATTGGGTTTAAAATATCCTTTGTCGCCCGAAAGGATTACAGAATTTTCTATATATAATTCCAAACATCCATTAATAAGGTTGACAGATTTTAAAAACCAGTTTAAATTAGTAGTTATCTGATAAAAACTGTAATAACAAAAAAATGTACAGGAAGTAATTACGGAGGAATAAAATGGCTGATAATCTGGTTATTGTGGAGTCTCCCGGAAAAGTTAAATCAATAGGTAAGTTCTTAGGCAAAGGCTATAAGGTTGAGGCATCGGTCGGACATGTAAGGGATCTGCCTAAAAGCCAGATGGGTGTTGATATAGAGCATAATTTTGATACTAAATACATTACCATAAGGGGCAAGGGTGATGTTATTTCAAAATTGAAGAAGGAAGCCAAGGCTGCCAAAAAAATATATCTGGCAACTGACCCTGACCGTGAGGGCGAAGCAATTTCATGGCATTTAGCAAATCTTCTTAATATAGATGAAAGTCAGAAGTGTAGAGTTTCTTTTAATGAAATAACTCAGAATGCAGTTAAAAGTGCTATAAAGCAGCCAAGAAAAATAGACATGGACCTTGTTGATGCACAGCAGGCCCGAAGAGTACTGGACAGAATCGTAGGCTATAAAATAAGTCCCTTGCTCTGGAAAAAGGTAAAGAAGGGTCTTAGCGCCGGTAGAGTTCAATCTGTTGCAACAAAGATGGTTTGTGACAGAGAGGACGAAATTGAGAGCTTTGTAACCCAGGAATATTGGTCTATAACCTCAAAGCTATCAAAGCCAAAGGTTAGTCCAAGCTTTGAAGCAAGGTTTTATGGTACAGAAGCGGAGAAGCTTGAGCTTACAAATGAGGAGCAGGTAAACGGGATTTTAAAGGAATTAGATAAAAGCAAGTATATAGTTAAGAAGGTTAAGGAACAAGAAAAAAAGAGAGCAGCAGCAGCACCCTTTATAACCAGTACATTACAGCAGGAAGCATCAAGAAAGCTTGGATTTACTACAAAAAGAACAATGATGGTGGCACAGCAGCTTTATGAGGGTATTGATGTTAAGGGTCGTGGATCAGTGGGTCTTATAACATATATGAGAACCGATTCCACCAGAATTTCAGCCGAAGCTCAGAAGGAAGCAAGAGAATATATTACCGGAAAATATGGGGAGGAATACATACCCCAGTCTCCTAGAATATTCAAGAATAAGTCTGCATCTCAGGATGCTCACGAGGCTATAAGGCCAACCTATGCTTCTATGGCTCCCGATGAGATTAAGGATTCATTGAATGCCGAGCAATATAAGCTATACAAGCTTATCTGGAGCAGGTTTATTGCAAGCCAGATGTCCTCTGCCATATATGATACAGTCAGTGCAGACATTCTGGCTGGGAAATATGTTTTTAAAGCTAATGGATCAAAGGTAAAATTTCCTGGATTTATGGTACTTTATATAGAGGGAAGGGATACCGAGGGCAAGGAGGAAGACCCTGAAGAGGAAGAAAAAACTCTTCCTGATTTAAGAGAAGGAGATATCCATGAATTAAAAAAGAGTACTCCAAAGCAGCATTTTACGCAGCCGCCGGCCAGGTATACCGAAGCGACACTGGTAAGAGCACTTGAAGAAAAAGGTATTGGCAGGCCTAGTACTTACGCTCCTACAATAACAACAATATTATCGAGGGGTTACGTCGTAAAGGAAAAGAAATTTTTGTTACCTACAGAGTTAGGTAAGATAGTAAACGACATTATGAAAAAGCACTTTGTAGATATTGTAGATGCTGAGTTTACAGCCCAAATGGAAAATGAGCTTGATGCTGTGGAAGACGGCAAAAAAGCTTGGAAGGAAGTTATGAAAGATTTTTACGCTTCGTTTTCAGGAGTACTGAAGGAAGCCGAGGAATCCATTGGGGACGTTGAGGTACCAGAGGAAATATCAGACGTTATTTGTGATAAATGCGGAAGGAACATGGTTGTTAAGCACGGCAGATTTGGCAAGTTTCTGGCTTGCCCGGGATTTCCGGAGTGCCGCAATACTAAGGCCATAGTTGAGGAAGCCGGAGTAGCCTGTCCAAAGTGTCAGGGTAAGGTTTTAATCAAGAAAACTAAAAAAGGCAGGAAATATATAGGCTGTGAACGAAATCCCGAATGCTCATTTATGAGCTGGGATATGCCAAGCAATGAGTCCTGCAGTGTTTGCGGCAGCTTCATGCTGAAAAAAAACTCAGCCAGAAAGGCTGATCTGAAATGCAGCAATGAAGAATGTCCGAGCAACAGTGAGGTCGTGGCAAAAAAATCTAAATAGGTTTTATAGATAAGTTAAACTTAAAAAACCGGAAGCGCACTAAACGCCTTTCGGTTTTTTTAAAGAAATCTGATTATGGTTTTTACTGTATGTACGATTATGAACGCTAATGGAGCGTAATGGAGGAATATTATGAATAGAGTAGTAAATGTTATAGGAGCAGGATTAGCCGGATGTGAAGCGGCTTATCAGCTTGCAAAAAGAGATATAAAGGTGAAGCTTTATGAGATGAAGCCCAAAAAATATTCTCCTGCACATCATTCGAGTAATTTTGCAGAGCTAGTCTGCAGCAATTCTCTTCGTTCAGATCAGTTGGAAAATGCTGTAGGCTTGCTAAAGGAAGAGCTAAGAACAATGGACTCACTGATCCTTCAAGCAGCGGATGCTACCAGGGTTCCTGCAGGTGGTGCTCTTGCAGTAGACAGAGAGGGTTTTTCAGAGTATATAACCGGGAGAATAAGGGAGCTAGATAATATTGAGGTAATCTGCACAGAGCAAATTGGTCTCCCTGATGATAATATTACCATAATAGCCACAGGACCCTTGACCTCTGAGGGAATGTTCAGCTCAATAAGTGAGATTATTGGAGAGGATTATCTTCATTTCTTTGATGCGGCAGCTCCTATCGTGACATATGATTCCATAAATATGGATAAGGCCTTCAGGGCTGCAAGATATGGAAAGGGTTCGGAGGACTATATTAACTGCCCGATGAACAGCGAAGAATATGACGCTTTTTATGATGCGCTGATTAATGCTGAGCTTGCGGAAGTGAAGGAATTTGAAAAAAATATGGTGTTCGAAGGCTGTATGCCTATAGAGAGTATGGCTCAAAGGGGAAAGGATACAATGCGCTTCGGACCACTAAAGCCGGTAGGCCTTATGGACAGCAGGACAAAGGAAAAACCCCACGCTGTTGTCCAGCTCAGGCAGGATAATAAAGGGGGAACCCTCTATAATATAGTAGGGTTCCAGACTCATTTAAAGTGGGCCGAGCAGAAAAGAGTATTCGGTCTTATCCCGGGGCTTGAAAAGGCGGAATTTGTAAGATATGGAGTTATGCATCGGAATACTTATATCAATTCGCCAAAGCTGCTTGACAACACCTTTAACCTTAGGCAGAACAAATCAATTTATTTTGCAGGACAGATTACGGGGGTTGAAGGGTATGTAGAATCTACTGCGTCGGGGTTTGTGGCCGGACTTAATGCTGCCGCCTGCATTCTTGACAAGGAAAGGATTGTGTTTCCCCCAAATACAGCTATTGGAGCTCTAAGCAACTATATTTCTGATGCGAGCGTAAGGAATTTCCAGCCAATGAATGTTAACTTCGGCTTATTTAATAATCTTGATACAACTATTCGAGATAAGAGAAAAAGGAATGCTGAAGTATCTGCTAAGTCATTGGCAGAGATATCCGAAATCACAAAAATTGTTAAAAATTGGAATGAGTAATTAGTCCTATATTCCGTCATAATCTAACTATATTTATTGTTTTTTTATTT
>JAEZIV010000200.1 GCA_023436515.1 Bacillota bacterium | reverse complement strand
GGGTAAGTCCGCTTTTTTGTATTCCGGTATTCATGTAGGCCTCATTATCATAGCAGATGTAGATAATTTTATCCCTCCGGTCTATGGCCCCGGACAAGGCTTGAATCCCAATATCTGCCGTGCCTCCATCCCCTGCTATACCAACAACATGATAGTCCTTTAGCCCCAATGCCCTTGCTCCTGCGGCAATACCTGAAAGCATGGAGGCTGTCCCTGGAAAGGTTGATATTATAGCATTATTTGTGAAGCAAAGCTGTGGAAAGATAAAGCCTACTGCCGACATGCAGCCTGCCGGAATGACTGTGAAGGTTCTTTCACCCAGTACCTTTAATACCAGCCTGACCGCAATACTTCCTCCACAGCCTGCACATGCTTTATGTCCATAAAAGAATTCCCTATCGGTAATATTCCTGCCATTTATACTTTGCCTTATACTACCACTCATCAATGGCCACCCCCAGACTTAAAAACTTGACCCTGTCTTTTATTTCTCCGTTGAGGGCAGCCCTCAAATCTGAAAAAGCCTCTCTAATACTCTCCTTTGAAATATCTCTTCCTCCAAGTCCTGCAATGAAATTCAGCTTTAAAATTGGTGAGTCAAGCTTTGCTAAGGCAGAGTTTACATTGGTATATACCGTACCCTCATATCCAAAGGAAATATCTCTGTCTATTACCCCCACAGCCTTTGCATTCCTGGTTAATTCAATTATCTCCTCCTCAGGGAAGGGCCGCATAAAGCGTATTTTCAAGACGCCTACCTTCCATCCCTCCTGCCTTAATTCATCTACAACAACTCTGCAGGTTCCCGTAGTACTCCCAAGGCTTACAATTATCAGCTCTGCGTCCTCACACCTGTAGCCTTCTACAAGTCCCCCATAGCCCCGTCCGAATATTTGCTTAAAAGAAGCATCTACTTCCTTTATTACCTCTTTTGCAGCAAGCACAGCCTTATGCTGCTGGTATTTAAACTCCATATTATCGGCAGGCGATGAGCTGAAGCCCATATTCTTAGGATTATCCAGATCCATTTTATAGGGAGTCTCAAAGGCAGGCAAAAACTTGTCAACAGTTTCCCTTGACGGTATTTCCACCAGCTCATAGGTATGTGTTAATACAAACCCATCCAGATTCAACATCACCGGTGTAAGCACCTTCTGATTCTCAGCTATGGCATAGGCCTGTATAACCAGATCAAGGCTTTCCTGCGCATCCTCTGCATATACCTGTATCCAACCGCTGTCCAGCAGCGATAAGGAATCCCTGTGATCTCCGTAAATACTCCAGGGTAGTGCCAGGGAACGGTTTGCGTTCATCATAACAATTGGAAACCTTCCCCCGCTTGCATAATGGAGACACTCAGCCATATATAGCAGTCCTTGTGAGGAGGTTGCCGTAAAGGTTCTTGCCCCAATGCTGCTAGCCCCCATACATGCAGAAAGAGCCGAATGCTCTGATTCAACGTGGAGGAACTCAGACTTCAGGCTTCCCCCCTCCACCATTTCAGCCAGACGCTCTACAGCAACAGTCTGAGGTGTTATGGGATAGGCAGCGATTACATGGGGACAAGCCAGTCTAACACCCTCCGCTACTGCTTCATTTCCTGAAAGAAATGCTTTATTCTCCATCGCGCTTCGCCTCTCTTTTCATTGTTATTGCACCTTTGGGACAAACCCTTGCACATATGCCGCAGCCTTTACAGAAGTGATAATCAATGTCTACAAGCTTTTGTTTCTTGAAAATCACGCCTTCCGGGCAACATAGATAGCAGTAAAAGCAGCCTATGCATTTATCACTATTGACTATGGGCTTCTCTGTCCGCCAACCGGAGTTTTCAGTGACGAGGTGCCCGGCAGTATAGCAGGGACCAACAGGGTAGTCTTTTATATGCTTTGGCTTGTCATATTTTCTAATTTCCGGTCTGTTCATACCATTGCCTCCTTGCTTTGGAGATAGGTTCTCTGAACTACCTCTTTATTCTTAATTAACAAGGAGCCCTTTAAAAAGCCATCCATTCCCTGCTTTACAGCCTCTAGCTCAACTATTCCTGATACGGCTGCAAGAGCACCAAGCATAGCTGTATTTGCAATAGGCTTACCCAATATTTCAAGTGCTGCTGCCGATGCATCTACCGTGGTTATCCTCTTTGAGTCATACCTTGCATAGGCTTGACTATTTGCTGTATTAACAATAATTCTTCCATCTTCCTTCAGATCACTAAAAAAGCCTTCATTGAATAAAGTTTCATCTAAAACAACAATGAAATCACACTTTTGAATTTCGCTGCGATCATAGATTTTTTTGTCATCAATCTTGGTAAAAGCCAGAACCGGTGCTCCCCTTCTCTCAGGTCCAAAGGATGGGAAAGCAAGAGCATGCCTCCCTCCGTACAGAGCGACAGAGGTCCCCAAAAGCTTCGAGGCTGTAAAGCTTCCCTGGCCCCCTCTCCCATGCCATCTGACTTCAATCATAACCATCGCTCCCTTGCTTTACTTCGTAGATTTTCAAGCCTTTTTAATGCCTCTTCCAGCGTTTCCTTCTTTTTTGCAAAGTGGAAACGAATCAGATGGTTAACCTCTTCCTTAAAAAAGCTTGAACCCGGAACTGCTGCTACTCCAACCTCCCGTGCCATCCACTCACAAAACTCAAGATCGCTTTTTGCTTTAAATTCTGAAATGTCCACCATTACATAGTAGGCGCCCTGGGGAACTGTATACTCAAGCCCCAACCTATCCAAGCCCTTTATGAAGAAATCCTTTTTTTCAGTATAGGTTTTTTTAAGCTCCTTGTAATAATCCTCTCCTAGCATCAGACCGACCACTGCTGCCTCCTGCAATGGGGCAGCCGCACCAACTGTCAGAAAATCATGAACCTTTCGTGCTCCGTCAATAATATGTGCCGGAGCAATGAGATAACCCAATCTCCAGCCTGTAATAGAGTAGGTCTTGGAAAGTGAACTACAGGATATTGTTCTTTCAAACATTCTCGGCAGGGATGCAAAATAAATATGCTTGAAGGGCTCATATACAATATGCTCATAGACCTCATCTGTAATAACAAAGGTGTCATACTTCTCAGCCAGATAAGCGATACTTTTCAACTCCTCCAGGGTAAAAACCTTTCCTGTGGGATTGGAGGGATTACACAGAATTAACGCCTTAGGGCCAAGCTTAAAAGCCTCCTCCAGCTCATTTAAATCAAATTTGAATTCAGGGGGCCTTAAATGGACATATATTGGTTCTGCACCTGAAAGTATTGCGTCGGCTGCGTAATTCTCATAGAAGGGTGAAAACACCACAACCTTATCTCCCGGATTACATACCGTCATCATGGCAGCCATCATGGCCTCAGTACTTCCACAGGTGACAACCACCTGTGTTTCAGGGTCAATGTCAATGCCCATATATTTTGATTGCTTTGCAGCCAGTGCCTCTCTGAAATTGTTTGCTCCCCAAGTAACAGCATATTGGTGAATACTTGAGGCAGCTACCTTTTCCAAAGCCTTTTTTAACACCTCAGGAGGATCAAAGTCAGGAAAGCCCTGAGAAAGATTTACAGCACCATGGGCATTTGCTATACGTGTCATTCTTCTTATTACCGAATCGGTAAAATTTCCTATTCTATTACTTAGCTGTGGCATATACCCTCCTATTATCTTTCATCGATTAATCGTTTTGCCTTATGAGTAGCCCGTGGCAATTCACCATTTTTCAGAATAAGCACTTCCTTTGGCTTTACTCCTACGCGAACCTTGATTCTGGAGGACACCTTTTCGGCAAGCTCCTCCCCGGACTCCTCATTTCCCATTGCACGTTCAACCTCAACCTTAAACTTCGTAGTAAAGTTTTCAGTAACAGCTGTTATCCGGTATTCTCCTGAAAGCTCTGTCATATTGCGAACAACGTATTCTATATCACTGGGAAACACATTAACTCCTGAAACGATGAGCATATCATCAAGTCGCCCTGATATATTGATTCGTGCATGGGTACGCCCACAACCACACCTGTCTTTATTTACAGTTCCGATATCTCCTGTCCTGAAGCGTATCATAGGCCTTGCAGTTTTCCTAAGAGTAGTCAATACTATCTCCCCTCGCTCTCCGTCAGCCACAGGCTCCAAAGTGTCCGGATTGATTACTTCGACCAGTATATGATCCTCTGCTAAATGCAGACCGTTTCTTTCACTGCACATTCCTGCACAGGCCCCGAAAATATCAGATATGCCAAAGAAGTCATATACCTTAGCATTCCAAAGCTCCTCAATGGCTTCTCTGGTGGCAGCAATAGATCCTCCGGGTTCACCGGCTACAATAATTTTATTTATAGCCAGATCCTTCGCCGGATCAATCCCCTGTTTCTTTGCTGTTTCTCCCAGATACCATGCGTAGGAGGGAGTTGTCCATATTATGGTGGGCTGGAACTCTTTTAGTATAAAAAGCAGCCTGTCAGAGGGTATTGTTCCTGCCCAGATGCAGAGGGCTCCAAGGTTTTGAGCACCGATAACATCCGGTCCTCCAACAAAAAGAGTAAAGTTCAGAGCGTGAACATAACGATCTGTTGGTCTCATTCCGGCTGCCCAGAACAGTCTGCTCTGAACATCCTGAAATTCATCAAAGTCCCTTTTTGTAAAGGGGCTCAACGTTGGAACTCCTGTTGAACCGCTGGAAGCAGATACAAAAACCACCTCTTCTTCAGGAACAGCGAGCATATCACCTAATATTGGCTTATGTAGTTGTCTTTCACGTTCTATGTATTTATTCACAAAAGGGAATTTACTTATGTCAGATAGCTGCTTAAAATCAGATGGCTTAACTCCTGCTTTGTCAAATGCTTCCTTGTAATAATCAGACTGTGTGTATGCCAGTTCAAGATGCTCTGCCAGTAATATTTTTTGCTTATTCTCCAGCTCTTCTCTGGATAGAGTTTCTATTTCTTCATCCCAATACAGTTTTGTTCCCATAAAAACACCCCTTATCTATCTTCTATCCGCCTTTTTTGCCACAAAATCACCAATTGTTTGAAGCAGCTGGACAAGAATAATTAATGTTATAACTGTAATAATCATTACATCTGTTTGATATCTGTAATATCCGAAGCGGATTGCCAAATCTCCAATACCTCCGCCACCGACAATACCTGCCATTGCCGAATAACCCACCAGACTTATTGCCGTTACCGTCAGACCCCTGAAAAGTCCGGGCAATGCCTCTGGCATAAGAACATCCTTAACAATCATGAAGTTGGATGCTCCTGTTGCAGCAGCCGCTTCAAGTACTCCCTTATCCACTTCACAAAGTGCGTTTTCTACCAGCCTTGCATAAAAAGCAACCGCTGCCACCGATAGGGGTACTGAAGCTGCAAGTGGTCCGATGGTAGAACCCACAACCCTTTGAGTAACCGGAATGAGAAGCACTAAAAGTATTACAAAGGGTGTCGATCTTATTATATTAATAAGAAACCCACCTATGAAGTTCAAAAACCTGTTTTCCCAAAAGAGTCCTTTTCTGGTTATGTAAATGAAAAGTCCCAGAGGAACTCCCAATAATATTGCCAGGGCCATTGAGGTTCCGCACATTAGAAAGGTCTCTGTAAAAGCTTTTGACAGATTTTGAAGCAATTCCAAAAAACTAACTTGAAGCATTGAGCACCTCCATATCTGCTACCCTTGCAATTAAGTATTCTTCTGCAGAAGTGATATTTTCAATATCTCCTTCCATATGAACAACCAGTATTCCAATTGGCTGATCTGAAATATATTCTATCTTTCCATGAAGAATATTTAAGTTAATATTAAACTTCTTAATTGTATCTGATATAACCGGGTCTTCTGCCTTTTCTCCTCTATAAACTATCTTCAGTAGTCTTTTTTCGTTCTCTTGAAATAGTCTTTGGGGCAATTCCAAATTGATGGTGTGATTGACCAGCTGCTTTGTAAAGCTATGTTTGGGTGATGCAAAAACATTATAGACTGTATCAAGCTCCACCACTTCTGAGTCCTTCATTACAGCAACCCTGTCACAGATTTTTTTAATAACATTCATTTCGTGAGATATGATGACAGTGGTAATTCCCAATTGCTTGTTGACTTGCTTTAAAAGTTCGAGAATAGAGTTGGTAGTTTCTAAATCAAGAGCCGAGGTTGGTTCATCACACAGAAGTATTTCCGGATTATTTGCAATAGCCCTTGCAATGCCCACTCTCTGCTTTTGTCCACCACTCAGCTTTGACGGATATGCCGAGGCTCTATCTGAAAGACCAACCAGCTCAAGGA
>JAEZIV010000197.1 GCA_023436515.1 Bacillota bacterium | reverse complement strand
ACCACCTCAGAGCAAAAAGCTTAATCAATCCAGGATTGCTTCCAAAGGAGTTTTCCGGAAAAATAGAGTTCGTTGGTAACACTGCAAAGTCCGGAGGGCAGGCGTTTTTATTGTCAAAAACCTACAGAGACGAAATGGAAAAAATAGTTAAAAGGGTTGAAGTACTTGAGCTGGCGAACCATAAGGACTTTGACAAGGTTTTTGTGAAATGTCTGGGTTTTTAAGGTATTGATAATTAAATATGACAAAACAAATAGGAATAATATTTTTTTATTAGAACATATTGACAAATCTTATAATAAGGATTAAAATTAAAAACAATAAAACATATAAGAATACTATGGAATAGAAAGTGGAGGCGATAAAATGTCAAAAATAGCAAAGAACCTAACTGATCTTATTGGAAACACTCCTTTGCTCGAGTTATCCAACTACAACAAGGACAGTAATTTGGAGTCCAGGCTGATTGCAAAGCTTGAATACTTCAATCCGGCTTCTAGTGTAAAGGATAGAATCGGGTACTCAATGATAAAGGATGCTGAGGACAGGGGACTTATCAATAAGGATACGGTCATTATTGAACCAACGAGTGGAAATACCGGTATTGCACTGGCTTTTGTTGCAGCTGCAAAGGGGTATAAGCTTATCATTACACTACCCGATACCTTCAGTATTGAGAGAAGGAATCTTTTGAAGGCATTGGGAGCCGAGCTTGTACTCACACCCGGAGCAGAGGGTATGGCAGGAGCTATTAAGAAAGCTGAGGAATTGGCCAGTGTGACTCCTAACTCATATATTCCACAACAGTTTAATAATCCTGCAAATCCGGAGGTACATAAAAAGACTACTGCTGAAGAGATTTGGAGAGATACCGATGGTCAGGTGGATATATTCATTGGCGGAGTCGGCACAGGCGGTACAATTTCTGGAGTCGGTGAGGTTTTAAAGCAACGTAAGCCGGAGGTACAAATTATCGCTGTTGAACCCTTTGACTCACCTGTGTTATCGGGAGGAACAAAAGGACCTCACAAAATACAAGGAATAGGCGCCGGATTCGTACCTGTTAATTTCAATAAAGAGGTTGTTGACGAAATATACAAGGTTAAAAATGAAGAAGCCTTTGAGACTTCGAGAAAGTTAGCCAGAACAGAAGGTCTTCTGGTTGGAATATCCTCAGGAGCAGCGGCTTTTGCAGCAACACAAATTGCCAAAAGACCGGAAAACAAGGGTAAGGTTATTGTTGTACTGCTTCCGGATACCGGAGAGAGATATTTATCTACTGTTTTATTCCAAGATGCATAAATAAATAACTAAAGGGGAGCTACTCCCCTTTAATTTTATACCAAACCATACAAAAACGATATGAATACTAATAAATACGTGAGGTGATTCAATTGAGTAAAAAAGTAGTAAAGTGGGAGGAATTAACTCTGGATACAGCCCTTGATTTGGCTGATAAGAGAGGTATTATCATTTTCCCGGTAGCCACCACCGAGGCCCATGGAAACCATCTGCCCCTTGGAACAGACACTTATACAGCAGAATGGATTGCTGAGGAACTGAGCAAAATCACAGGAATTCCCGTGTTGTCACCGACACCAATCAGGGCGGGTACATCTCCAACCTTTCATTATGATCTTAATGGTGATCCTATACCCGGAACCTTGGCAGTAAGCCAGAGCACTATGCACAATCTCATCAAGGATATATTGAGAGGACTTTGGACAGCAGGTTTTAGGAAAATAATTATTATACAGGGGCATGGACAGGAGCCCAACTTTCAAGTAATTACCCATGAGGTTGCAACTGAGCTTCGAAGAGAAGGTAAAGCCTTATTCATTGCAGCAGCTACATATTGGGAGCTGGCAGCCGAAACTCTCAGACAGGAGGTATCTACACCCTTCTACCACTCCGGAGAAG
The DNA here is from genome assembly GCA_023436515.1 of Bacillota bacterium. Taxonomy (GTDB): domain Bacteria; phylum Bacillota; class Clostridia; order Acetivibrionales; family DSM-1351; genus Ruminiclostridium. The sequence goes on along the minus strand of JAEZIV010000197.1, from coordinate 1,712 downwards.
AGGAAACCAGTAATATACTGTGGGTTAGACCAGACCTTGTAAAACTGGATAAGGCCTCAGGCAAGGAGCTTAAGCCGTTAATAGACAAAAGCTTGCTAAAGAAAGCTATTACTCAGGATGAAACTGAAACCTTCCAGGTTTTCGATATTGCACAGATCATACCTGTAGCAAATCCGGGACACAGAAGCTCAGGAGGCATCGGGACTACAGAGCAAATAAAAAGCGCAACTGCTGAGAAGGGCAGGAAGGTACTGTCCCGAGCCGTAGAGAGATATCTTGATCTCATCAGGGATCTTGAACAGTATTATGCTCCAAATGAGGTTCCTGGTGTAGATGTTAAAGAAAGACCATCAGCACCAAGATTTAATGTAAGCTATTAAAATTCAAATAAACTATTTAAAGGAGATTCAAAATGAAAAAGAATTTTAGAAAACTATTGAGTGTATTAATTTTAGTGCTGGCAGTATCAATTCAATTAACAGGCTGCGGCAATAGCCAGGGAAGTGCTGATTCATCAACTGCGGCAAGTTCCGCAGCTGAGACTGTAAGTGCCAACGGCGAAACCTTAATCTTCGGTGTAGCACCGGGACCATATGGTGATCTCGTTAAGGTGGCTATAAAGCCCGAGCTTGAGAAGAAAGGGTACAAGGTAGAGTTAAAGGAGTTCAGCGATTACGTACAACCAAACCTTGCGCTTGCAAATGGTGAGATCAGTGCCAATGTTTTCCAGCATGCCCGGTATTTGAAGAAGTTCTCTGAGGATAAGAACCTTAAGCTATCAGAAGTTATTAAAATTCCTACTGCGGCTTTGGGAATATACTCAAAGAAGTTAAAGGCAAAAAATGTTGAGGAGCTTAAGAAGGAGCTTAAAGAGGGAGATACCGTCACCATTGCAAATGATCCTACAAATCTAGCAAGAGCGTTGGTGTTTTTAAAGGACGCCGGCTTGATTACAATAAAAGCCGACATAAATCCTACAACAGCCTCTGAAAAGGATATAGACCAGAACCCATACGGGCTTGTAATTCAACCTGTCGAGGCCGCTCAGCTACCGAGAACGCTGGATAGTGTAACCCTCTCTCTTGTTAACGGCAATTACGCTATTGCAGCCGGAATCCCTCTTTCAAGTGCTATAGTAAAGGAAAAGCTTGTAGAGGATACCGTAAATTTAGTGGCTGTAAGGACCGAAGACCTGGATAAGCAGTTTGTAAAAGATATCAAAGCTATTGTAGAATCTGAATTCTTTAAAAATGAGGTTGAAAGCGATAAATATGAGTTTAAGGAATTCCAGAGACCGGAATGGTATGTAGCAAAATGGAATATTCAAAATAAATAATAAGATTTACATCAAGTGCACATACACATAATTAATCACGGGTTTGTGCACTTGATAAGTAAATAAAAAAAGGAAGTGCCGGAATGATTAGATTCAATAATATTCATGTAAGCTTTACTGCAAAAAGTAAAATGATAGAAGCAGTAAGGGACGTATCCTTTGAGATTAACCGGGGAGAGATTTTCGGTATTGTGGGAACCAGTGGTGCCGGAAAAAGTACCTTACTTCGGACAATAAACCTTTTGCAAAGGCCAACCAGAGGAAGTGTGGTTATTAATGGTAAAGACATTACAGATCTCAGGGGTGAAGGTCTCAGGCAGCATAGATCAAAAACAGGTATGATCTTTCAGCATTTTAATCTTATACATACAAAAAC
>JAEZIV010000305.1 GCA_023436515.1 Bacillota bacterium | reverse complement strand
GCCTGACTTCTGTAATCATACTGGTACCACCCTTTTCATTCCGAGAAGATTATTGCGAGCCTCTTCAATCTTTTTCCGTTCTTCAGGTTTATAATCTTCATATAGTGTTTTCATATGAAGAATCATTGCCCATTTTACTGTCTCTGGGACTGTGTCAATATCTCCATATCCAGCTACAAATCTGATTTTGACACCATTAACAGTTTGAAGTGCTACTGTTGGCCATTTCTTATTTTTTGCCAGCACTATTTTGTTTACAAATGATACATCATCTAAAATATAAGAGTTTGGCTCAACAGTATTTTCACTCCCTTCAGCATCAATATACTTAATGCTTTCAATGACTTGAATCGGCGAACAAAAAGTAAATTCAATGTCGCTGGTTGGAAATTCATCAAGGTAAGCTTCCAAAGTCTGAGTAATGTACTTTTTCCCTTGGTAATCTTCGCACCATTCTCTAGCTTGTACTATAAGACTATTTATAGTGCTATCCTCTTCTTCCTCAGCTTTAAGTTTGCTTTTTGCCTCTTCCAGACTTAGTGGTTCCGTTGTCGGTGGATTTATCATCTTTAGTTTCATTTATTTCACCATCCTTTTTGGGTGGTATACCGGTACTTGTTTCGATTGATTCACCATCCTTCTCAGATGGTTTGTCGGTACTTGTGTCGCCTGTTTCACCATCCTTTTCAGATGGTTTGTCGGAATTTGTTCCGCTTACCTCACCATCCTCTTCAGACAGCTTTTCAGTATATGGTAAAGCTATACCTTCTTTTACCCATATTTTAAATATATCATCTTCTAGGTCAACAATTGTATTCTCAGGTATATCTTCACCATTAAGTCTTGCTTTTTTTATAGTTATTGCTTTTTTCATACAATTTCAGGGGAGGTTTTTCCTCCCCGTCCACCTTTCTCATAATATTAAACTACTGCACTGGCTGCAAACGCCTGATCAGGTTCAAATCTGCAATCACCTTCAATAAGAATTACACTTACTGAACCGTTTGCAGTACTGGTTACCTTTACGGCTAAATATTCAAAGCCGTTATAAATGTCGAGATTTCCAATATCAATCTCAACAAAAGCCTGCGCCTGAGTAGTTGCAGGAGTTATTGTAGCTGCTGCATCGGATATGGTAATAAGTGCTTGTCCGGCCGCTTCTGCTTTTAAAGTTACAACACCTGATGCACTTGAGGCAACAATTCCGGGAACTCCATATGTATCATCATTGATACATTTTACAAGTTCGGCGGCATCTGCGGTATCATCGCCTGTTATTGCAAACTGCCTTAATGAAATTGTAGTTGTGTCTGTATGTGCGGTGAATGTCAGTCCGTTTATTTTTACGGAATGTGTATTAAGTACTGTTGCCAGTGTCAAAGTAGCCTCTGTCACTTTTGTATTAGCAGTAATCTGTGCTACTGCTACCTGTCCGGCTGTTGTTGGAATACCTTTAGCTTCTGTTCCGCTTCCGTCCTTTGCCTGTAATATTTCGATTTTAGCGGTTTTGGTTGCTGCCATAGCACCTACTGTCAGAACTGCTAAAAGTCTACGGAACATTGAGGCATGATAATATCGACCTGTTGCATTGCTGTTGTTTAAGACCTGCGGTACAAGGCCAACGTCCAATTTTGCACGTTTGTATAGCTGTTTCATGTTTTTACCTCCAGTTTATTTTATTAAAAGATTTGCCGGGACAAGCCCGGACTTATTATTCAAGAATTACATATGGTGAAACTGTTGTTTCTCCATCTTCCAGCGTTAAAGGTTCTTTAACCCATGGCTGACCATCAGTATTAGCAACAATTTTAAATACTGTCTGGCTGGTTGTGAACTTGACATGCTCAGAAATAGCAACATACGGTCCTGAACCTGCTTTTGTGAGATAGTATGAGAAATTTGCAAGCATTACATCTGCTTTCTTACCTTTTGTAGGTGTTTTGCCTGTCCACTTTACAGGTATTCCGATCAATGTTGATGGAATCCCCTTTGTTGCATCACCAGCAACATAAATCAATCTCCCTGACTCATCTTTCATAGTAACGACTGTAGGTAATAGAGTTATTGATATTGTCCATAACAGATCACTCATGGCCTCAGGAAGAACTCTTGATAGCATTATTGCTGCATCTATGAATTTAAATGTGCCAGATGTATCTCTTTTTACTACAATTGCTCCAGGTGCAAACCTTATTCCAAGTGGACATCCTGCGCCTGAGCCTCCAAGGAATTTGGAATCTCTGCCGGAAGTCCATGCCATTCTTAGCAATGTCTCAACAAAGGTTCCTGATGCTTCCCAGTTCATAAGTGTTTTATTGTTGATTGTTGCCATACCTGAAACTTCCTGCGGTGTCAGTGTTAAGTCTTTTATTACTGGATCCTTTACATCTTTTACTTCTTTTTCTTCAGATGTCCAGTTGAGCTGAACACCGCCTAAAACTCCGTCTGCTCCCTGCTGTAGGTATGGAATTGTAAATGGTGCATCTGGAGGATTACCAGCTGGAATGTTTGTTGCTCTTGGTGCAACTATTTCATCCTCTCCGGATAATCTCAGTATATTAGTACTGAACTGTGCCGGAATTAGAATACCTGCATCACTGGTGGAAAGAGCCTTTAATCTTCCCTTTGAATCTCCATTTTTTACGCAGTGAAGGAACTCACCAACGTTTTTGAAGCCGCCATCATCCAACTTTTCTTCCTGAGTTTCCATTACTGATGGTATAACAGATTTTGTTGCAGGCTCATCAAGGAACTTTTCATTTTCTTCCATTTTTTGTGCTACATCAGCCTGAATTTTCAGATTTTCAATATCAGTTTGAAGAGCATTAAACTGCTTTATTTCATCCTCATTGATATCTCTTTTTTCAGTTTTGGCCTTTTCAACTAAAACCTGCTGGGCTTTTGCCTTTTCAGTAATTTTTGCCAATATTTCTTTGTACTTCATTTTAGATACCTCCGTTTAAATTTATTTGAATTTGCTTTTCATATATAAAAAGCTGATTGTTTTCCAGCTTTTCAGGCATTTCAACTGTTTTAGGAATAATGAAAGTGGATTTTCTACTCAAAATAGAGTAAATCTTTTCTGCTCTTGCTTTAGGTACCAGTATTCCATCATCCAAAACACGCTCAACCCAATCAATCATCGGGTCAAGGTCAATTCCTGCTGATTTAGCATCAACCAAAGCTTCAGGGTTAGCTGGTACAGGAACACAGCTGTATTCTAGTAATTCCTGTTTGAAATAATCAATTCCCCATGGCCTGTTTTGATCATCTGCTGCCCATTTGGCTTCCTGACTTCTAAACCCAACGCTGACAGCATTTAAAAATCCCTTTAAGTACATCTGCCCAGTCATGTACCCAAAGGGATTTAAGTCTTTTGGAGTAAATTGTGCAGTTGATTTTAGTTTTTCATCCTGAATCCATTCACTTAATGACCGAGCAACAGGCGGTTGTCTGCTGTCATGCGCCCACAAAACCACTGGATTTTTACGGTAATTGTCAAGTTCCCAGCCGTTTATGGCTATGCTGTCCTGATCTCTGTCAACGGTTTGAGTGGATATAATAAAATCAATCTCTAAGCCGTCCTGCGTTTCTTGGGATTTAGTAATAGGCTCAATTATGAACTGTTTCAGTATTCCTGTATCAGCCATATCTTCGCCTTTTTTAAACCTCTTTTTGTATTCATCTATGCTTATGTAAGGCATGTTATCCTCCTTTCTTAGTGAATGTTCCATCTGAGCTTTGTACTTTTGCCGGTTTAGGTGTCTGATCTTTGTTTTCTTTTGTAACATATCCCTTCATCATGTGTTTTGACGTCCTTCCGACGGTTTTGGTGCTTGCTGGTCTTGTGCTTGCCTTGGGGGTTGCTTCGCTGCTGTATCTACAGAAATCATATTACCGTTAATGAGGTAATGCTTTCCTTGACCGTCTTCCTGTGGATTCATGTTTTCAAGTTCACGCCACTGATCTGCGTTAATAACTCCATCCTGCCTCATAAGGTGTAACATTTGTGCTCTTGCAGCTGTATCTCCGCGTAGAAGTGCATTGATTAGGAACTCTGCAAAATATCCTTTTTGGCGTTCTTCTTTGGTTAACAGCTTGAAGTTAATAAACTGTTCCCAACGTGTGAACCATGGAAGCATGGTATACATGACAAATTCAAGACTCTGATGTTCAATATTGTTGTTCGTTGAGCGTTCAAGGTCTTGAATTAGATGCAGTGGTACACGGTAAATGCTTGCTATTTCTTCTTTTTGAAACCTTCTGGTTTCTAAAAATTGGGCTTCATTATTTGGTATTGCTACCTTTGTAAATTTCGAACCGTTTTCAAGAAATAAAACAGAGTTGCTTTTACCATACTTTTCATTAAAAGCTTTTCTGAAGGTATCTTTTGCATCAGGGCTCATTCTGTCTTCATATTCAACTATTCCTCCAGCATGTGCTCCATTCCCGAAGAATGTTGCTCCAAATTCCTCAGCGGCCATACCAAGTCCTATGGCTTCCATTGCCATCCTTATAGGAGAATAACCTTTTACCCCATCAAACCCAAGTCCTGGGATGTGAAGAATTTCTGAAGGATCTAGTTTTATTGATTTTCCTCTGTCATTTGTGGTGTATTCAATCTCATAGGTACTTACATTTCTCTTAACATCCGTAACGGTCCAAGGTAGAAGATTTAAACTTATTACTTCACCCCTTCTATTACGCTGTATTTGTGAGTAGCCATTCCCTGAACTGCATATATGACCCATCATTGTTTCTTTTAAGTACATGCTTGGTATCTCTTTATTTGGAGCAGTTTTGAGAATGTCATATAAAGGATGGTCGACTGCTCTGTCCTTGCCACTGCTTTTATCTCCACTTTTGCGGTCACGATAAAGGATTATGGGCATTGAAGCAAGGGTTTGAGATAAAACCTGAATACATGAATATACAGCCGTAAATTGCATGGCTGTATGTTCATTTACTACTACTCCTGTTTTTGATGCTCTTCCACCATATCCTGATAATACCCATCCTGGAGGAGCTTGTGACAGAGTAAATCCTTCGGATAAGTTTTTAATTAATCCCAATTATTTCACCGCCTTTGATTTTATTCCGGGAAAAGCTAATATGCCTCCGACTATTATGAACATTGCGGGAGGGTAAATTTTATATATACCTATTGCAATTAAAACAATGCCTGCTATTATCCCAGTTAGATCAAGTACTGTTACTGGATATTTTATTATTATCGTTTTAACTTTTTTTATTAACTTCTTAAACAATGTTCTCACCTCATATGCTAAATATTTCATTACCGGTTTTATATACTGGTGTTGTATCTTCACTTGTCATTGCAAGTTTGTGTGCATCAACTACTGCCGCTATAGGGTCAATTCTTTTGAACTTGTTTTTGTTTTTTTCTTTTTCGTTATTCCCTTTATCAATTTTTATCTCTCCAAAGCTATTCCCTACCTTTTTAGCATTTGAAGCGCTCCATGTAAGCAGCTTATTTTTTTTATCATAAATAACATTTTTTGCATCAACTTCGAGTTTAAAATCAACAGTCGGGTCATTCAAGTTCCTTGCACTTTGTACGATTTCAACGCAATCAACACCAAACGTCTCAAGATCATTTAAAAAGGCATCTGCATTATGTGGATCATATGCAATAC